>JAZFQW010000144.1:0-2213 GCA_036445335.1 Alphaproteobacteria bacterium
GGGTCGGGCTGGGCGACCGCGCGCGGCTCGGCCACGCCGTCAACGAGATGGTGGCAAGCGGAGAAGTGCAGGCGCCGTGCGGGATCGGGCGCGACCATCTCGACTCCGGCTCTGTCGCCAGCCCCAACCGCGAGACCGAGGCCATGCGCGACGGCTCCGACACCGTGTCCGACTGGCCGCTTTTGAACGCCCTGCTGAACACCGCCAGCGGCGCCACCTGGGTGTCGCTGCACCATGGCGGCGGCGTCGGCATGGGGTTCTCGCAGCACGCCGGCATGGTGATCGTCGCCGACGGCACCCAGGCGGCGGCCCGCCGGCTGGACCGGGTGCTGACCAACGACCCCGGCACCGGCGTCATGCGCCACGCCGACGCCGGCTACGACATCGCCCTGGATTGCGCCCGCGAGCAGGGCCTGGACTTGCCGATGGTGAGGGGCTAGTGCGTGGCTTCAATGCCTAGCGCAGCCGCGTCGCTGGGCAATATGGAAACGCGGTGATGGCCGGCATGCCCGAGGCGATCGAGATCACGCCGGGCCGGCTGACGCTGGTCGATCTCCGCGCCATCGCGCGGACCTCCGCCCCGCTGGCCCTCGACCCGTCGTGCCGGGCGGCGGTGGACGCCAGCGCCGACGCGGTGGCGCAGATCGTCGCCGAGGGTCGCTCGGTTTATGGCGTCAATACCGGGTTCGGGCGGCTGGCGCAGACCCGCATCGCCGACGAGCAGCTCACGGAATTGCAGCGCAACTTGGTGCTGTCGCACAGCGCCGGCACCGGGCCGCTGCTGGCCGACGACGCGGTGCGCCTGGCGCTGGCGCTCAAGGTCAACAGCCTGGCGCGCGGCCGGTCCGGCGTGCGCTGGGCGGTCATCGCGGCGCTGCTGAGCCTGGTCGAGCACGCGGTCTGGCCGTGCGTCCCCGCCAAGGGGTCGGTCGGCGCGTCGGGCGACCTGGCGCCGCTGGCGCATATGGCCGCGGTGCTGCTGGGCGAGGGCGAGGTGCGCATCAAGGGCCGCCGCTGGCCGGCCCGCGACGGCCTCGCCAAGGCCGGGCTGGAGCCGCTGACCCTGGGCCCCAAGGAGGGGCTGGCGCTGCTGAACGGCACCCAGGTGTCGACGGCGCTGGGATTGCTCGGCCTGTTCGCGGCGGAGGACGCGTTCGCCGCCGCGCTGGTCGCCGGCTCACTGTCGGTCGACGCCGCCCTGGGCAGCGACGTGCCGTTCGATGCCCGGCTGCACGACCAGCGCGGCCAGACCGGCCAGATCGCGGTGGCGGCGGCGCTGCGCCGCCTGATCGCCGACAGCGAGATCCGCCGCAGCCACGCCGATTGCGGCAAGGTGCAGGACCCGTACAGCCTGCGCTGCCAGCCGCAGGTCATGGGCGCCTGCCTGGACCACATGCGGTTCGCCGCGCGCACCCTGGAGATCGAGGCCAACGCGGTGTCGGACAACCCGCTGGTGTTCGCCGAGACCGGCGATGTGCTGTCCGGCGGCAACTTCCACGCCCAGCCCGTCGCCATGGCGGCGGACATGATGGCGCTGGCGATCGCCGAGACCGGCGCCCTGTCGGAACGGCGCATCGCGCTGCTGACCGACAGCAACCTGAGCAGCCTGCCGCCGTTCCTGGTCGCCGACGCCGGGCTCAATTCCGGCTTCATGATCGCCCACGTCACCGCCGCCGCGCTGGCCAGCGAGAACAAGGCGCTGGCGCACCCGGTCAGCGTCGACAGCCTGCCGACCTCGGCCAACCAGGAGGACCATGTCAGCATGGCGGCCTACGCCGCGCGCCGGCTCGGCGACATGGCCGACAACACCGCCGGTATCGTCGCCATCGAGCTGCTGGCCGCCGCCCAGGGGGTGGAGTTCCGCCGGCCGCTGGCGACGTCGCCGGCGCTGCTGCCGGCGCTAGCGGCGATTCGCAACGTGGTTCCGGGTTACGACCGCGACCGCTACTTCGCCACCGACATCGCGGCGGCGAAACGGCTGGTCGCGGACGGCGCGTTCACGGCGTTCGCGTCCGAACTGCTGCCGTCGCACGGTCCCGCGGAGGGGTAGGCGATGGACACCTTCCGCCTGACGCCCGGCACCACGCCGCTGCTGATCAGCGTGCCGCACGCCGGAACGCACGTGCCCGACGAAATCGCCGAACGGTTCACGCCGGCGGCGCGCGCGCTGCCGGACACCGACTGGCACGTCGACTGGCTTTACGGCTTCGCCG
>JAZFQW010000145.1:0-5855 GCA_036445335.1 Alphaproteobacteria bacterium
CAGCAGACGACCTGGTCGACGCCAGGAACCGGCGCATATGCAGGCTGGCCCACCGCATTGCAAGGGAAATCGACAATCTTGACGATGATTTCTGCGGCCGACCCGAGCGGCGGCCGATCGCGCCGACACTCGCCGATGCGGTCGCCCGTGTTGTAAAGGTCGAGTGCCGTGGCTAGGCTAACGATCGGTCTCCCGACTGGTAACGTTATGGCCATGCAGCGACACCGCCGATGACCACGCCCAGCGCCGCCGGCCTCGTCATGCCGGCAGAATGGGAACGCCACGCGCGCTGTTGGATGGCGTGGCCGTGCCGCCTCGACCTGTGGGGCGACGGGCTGGACGCGGCGCGGTCGGCCTATGCCGAGGTCGCCCGCACGATCGCCGAATTCGAGCCGGTGACGATGGTGTGCAACCCGGCCGACGTCGCCGAGGCGTCGCTGGCGAGCGGCGCCGGGGTCGACGTGATGTCGATGCCCATCGACGACAGCTGGATGCGCGACACCGGACCGACCTTCGTGGTCGACCATGAGGGCGCCCTGGCCGCCATCGACTGGCGCTTCAACGGTTGGGGCAACCTCTACGGCGACTACGAAAACGACGCCGACCTGGCGCGCCGGATAATCGAGCATGTGGGCGCCTGGCGCTACGACGCGCCGGTGGTGCTGGAGGGCGGCGCGATCGATGTCGACGGCGAGGGCACGCTGCTGACGACCGAGCAGTGCCTGCTGGACCCCAACCGCAATCCGGGTGTGAGCCGTTCGGAAATGGAGCGGCACCTCAAGGACCATCTGGGGGTCGGCACGGTCATCTGGCTGGACCGGGGTTACGAGGACGACGAGACCGCCGGCCACATCGACGAGATCGCCTGTTTCGCGCGCCCCGGCGTGGTTCTGGCGCTGGCGACCGACGATCGGCAGGACGGCAACCACCCGGTCTTCCAGGACAATCTGGCCCGGCTGCGCGACGCCAGGGACGCCCATGGGCGGCGGCTGGAGGTGATCGAGCTTCCGCTGCCGAAGCGCCGCGACAACGCCGACGGCCGGCGCATCACCCTGTCGTACGCGAACTTCTACATCGCCAACGGCGGCGTGGTGATGCCGGGCTTCGAGGTGGCGGCCGACGACCGGGCCTTCAAGATCCTGCGCGACGTCTTCCCCGACCGCCGGGTGATCCAGGTGGCCGCGTCGGACATCGTCGTCGGCGGCGGCGGCATCCACTGCATCACCCAGCAGCAGCCGGCGCCGGGGCCAGCGGCCGACCACGACGTGCAATAGCCGCCCGGCCGCCGCTGCGGCGAGGGGCCGGGGACCACCGACAGGGAGACCACGCCCGTGGCCGCCTATCTTATCGCCCAGGTCACCGTCACCGACCCCGACCGGTTCGCCGACTACCGGGCCGCCGTGCCCGCGGTGATCGCGAATTACGGCGGGCGCTACATCATCCGCGGCGGCGATGTAGAGGCGTTCGAGGGGAGCCATGACGGCCGCCGCTTGGTGATCGTGGAGTTCCCGTCGTTGGGCCGGGCGCGGGCGTTCTGGCAGTCGCCGGAGTACCGCGAGGTGCGGCGCCTGCGCGAGGGCGCGGCCATCATGGACGTGGTGGCGGTGGAGGGTGCCTGACCCTGGTCGTCCTGCGGCCGCGGATTGATGGCGGCACGGGGAGCAAGGTAGTGACGAGACCCGGCGCGCCCGGCCTGACACGCCGCCTGCGCCTGCCGATCTCGATGGTGCTGGTGACGGAGTTCTGATGCTGGCGGCGATGGCCAGTGTGAGACGTGCGGGCTGGCCCGCGAGCGCGGTATTCCATCCGAGCCGGGTCAACGATTTCTCAATCTTGGTTAGCAATTATTAACCTATTGAGCGTAGACAACGAGAGCCGCTATGCAGTCACAGGAGTCATTTGCATATGATTTTCCAGACGGATAAGGCCACGGCCCAGGCCGATCGGCCGGTCGAGACCGCGCCTGTCAAACAGCCGAAAGACAACACGCCGCGCCACTCCATTATCAGCGCCGAGCTCAAGATTAAGGGCGATCTGGAAAGCAGTGGCGACATCACCATCGAGGGCCAGGTCGAGGGCAACATCAAGTGCCGCACTCTGACCCTTGGCGAGGCGCCGATCATCAACAGCACCGTCGAGGCCGATACCGTGCGGATCTGCGGTGTCTTCACCGGTACGGTGCGGGCCCGCAAGGTCATCCTGACCCGGACCGCCAAGGTCTCCGGCGACATCTACCACGAGTCGATCCAGGTCGATGAGGGTGCGACGATCGAGGGCCGCGTCGGTCGGCTGGACAGCAAGGCCGCCAATTCCAAGGCCAAGGTCGAGGCTCTGAGGCCCGCCAGCGGCGCATCATAGTCCCGGGGACCTCCATCTCCCAAGGCCGTCGGTTGTCGCCGGCGGCCGCCGCGTCGAGCGGTCGGCGGCGATCGCGGCACTAGGCCGCCGACCGGGACGCGGGCGACACTCCCGAATATTCTGTTCTGCCGGCGCGATCGCCCAGCGGATTGCGCCGCGTTGGCCAGCCCAGTCACCGATTAATGAAACCTTAAACGTCCGCGTTCATCATTTTGGCGCGGCGCATTGCGCGCTTTGACAATCACAGCGTGTTGGGGCAGTGCCGGGACCGTACCGCGACCACGACGGTCGTAGCCGGTTCCGTGATCGCTGGACAAGTCATGCAGACGAAGGTCTCGGTTGCCGTCGAAGGGACGCGAAGGTCGGTCTTGAGCGACCGGCCGTCGATCAGTGTCAACGGCAGTCACGTCGTGATCGACGTGGCGGGCGACGGTGACGACCTGTACTCGATGCTGCTCGACCGCGACTGCGTCCTGCGGATTCTACAGGATGGCTACAATGCGGGCATGTTCGACCAGTATCTGGCTAACCATCTGCCCCGGAAGACCGGCTCCTGAGGTCGGGCGCAAGGATATGATGGATCGTTGGCGCCGGCGCACCGTGGCCGCCAGCCTCGGGGTCATCCTGGTATTGTCCGCGTGCGTCTCGCGCCCGCATGTGCCTTGGGATGCCGACGTCACCTTGCCGTCGGAGGCCGAGCGGGCCGGGATCAGGACCATCGGAATCGTTGCCTCCGCGGTCCTGCCGGACGACCAGTTCACCTCGGGCCAGATCAGCCAATCGGCGGCGGCCGCGGCCGGGGCGGTCGGCGGCGCCCTGGGGGCGCTGGATCTGCTCATGGAGTCGGGGGTGCTGGTCGGACTCAGCGCCGAGGGCTTCGCCGCGGTGGTGGCGTTTCCGATCGCCGGCGGGGCGTTGCTGGTGGCGATCCCGGCCGGGGCCCTCATCGGCGCCGCCGCGGGCGTGTCCGACACGGTCTCCGAAGAGGCCATCCGCGCGGTCGAGCAGCAATTCTCCGCCGTCCTCGCCGACCAGCTCATCCAGGACCGCGTCGGCGACTGGACGACCGAGCTCGCCGCCGCCGAGACCGGATACCAGATCGTGCGCATGGTCAATACGCTGTCGCCGGACCAACGCCGCGCGGCCGATCTGGGGATCGACGCCGTGCTGGAAGTCGGCGTGAATACGGTCGGCATGGTCGTCGGCCACGGCCGAAACCCGCCGTTGACCCTGTTCATCACCGGGCGGGCGCGGTTGGTCCGGGATTCCGACGGCCGCGTGCTGTACAGCCACACCGTGGGCATCCTCGGCCCCTCGCTTGACATGTCCGAATGGGGCGCGCTCGACCGCGACGACGTGCAGGCCGAACTCGATCGCGCGTACCGCAGCGTCGCCGAGCGGGTCGTCGAAGAGGCATTCCTGCTGTGGCGGCCCGACGAGGTCGCGGAGGAGCGGTGATGACACGAATCGAAGGCAAATCGGCCGGAAATCGCCGTGGCACGCTGCGCCGGCTCGCGGTCGCCGCGGGGCTCGTCGTGTTGATAGGCGGCTGCGCGAGGGATGTGCCGGTGTCCGGGCTCAAGCCGCTGGAGCCGGTGCAGCGGGTCTCGTTCTGGACTCCGGACCAGCTGTCGGCCGTCGAAGTCGACTCGTTGCGGCCGACCATTCGCTGGGAGCCGTTCCCCGGACGCCACGAGATGCCGTTGATCGGCCAGCGCCCCTACGTCGACGTGGATCCCGCCCGGATCGACGACATAACCTACGATCTGCGCATCTGGCGGGCGCGGAACGACCATCCGCAGTCCCTGGTCTACGAGCGCCGGGGCCTGGCCGATACTGTCCACCGGCTGGACCTGGACCTGGACCCCGCCACGACCTATTTCTGGTCGGTGCGGGCGCGATTCCGGTTGGACGGCCAGACCCGGCTGACCGACTGGAGCCTGTCCCAGGTCCCCTATCCCTACGACGAGGTGCCCAACAACCTGGCGGCGTTCGGCGCGTTGACCACCCGCGACGTGGCGACCAGGATTGGCCGCATCCCGTTCCCCAACTATTTCCGCTTCCGGACGCCCGAGGCCTGACCGCCCGGCGCGGCTTGCGCGTGCCGGACCGAACCGCCTAAGATTTGCCCATCACGCGACCGACTCCGCGGAAACAAGCGGGGGCACCGAGCAGCGAATGAATTGGGTCAGCAGGGAGACATCGAGGTGAAGACAATCAGCAATGCCGTCGCGGCCGCGGCGACCGTGGGTCTGGCCCTGGTTCTGGGCGCCCAGGCGGCGACCGCCCAGGTGGAGATCACGTATGCGACCGACTGGAAGGCGCAGTCGGAACATGGCGGCCTGTATCAGGCGGTCGCCACCGGGCTGTACGACAAATACGGGTTGGACATCACCCTACGGCCGGGCGGGCCGGGGATCGACAACCAGCAGCTGCTGGCCGCCGGGGCGATCGAGATGGGCACCGGGTCGAACGGCTTCTTCCCGCTCAACCTGGTCAACGCGGGCGCCTCGGCGCCGGCGGTGCTGTCGATGTTCCAGAAGGACCCGCAGATCCTGATGGCGCATCCCGGGCAGGGGCTCGACTCGCTGGCCGACATGGTCGGCCGGCCGGTCATGATCGCCAACTCGTCGATCAACTCGTGGTGGGTGTGGCTGGCGGCAAAGTATGGCTTCACCGACGACATGATCCGGCCCTACACCTTCAGCATGGCGCCCTGGCTGATCGACGAGACCGCGATCCAACAGGGCTATCTGTCCTCCGAGCCGTTCATGGTGGCCAAGGAGGGGGTCGAGGCCGAGGTGTTCCTGCTGGCCGACGAGGGCTATCCGTCCTACAGCTCGATGGCGCTGGTCCAGGGGTCGCTGATCGAGTCCGACCCCGACCTGGTCCAGGGCTTCGTCGACGCCACCATCGAGGGCTGGTATTCCTATCTCTACGGCGATCCCGGCCCGGGCAACGCGCTGATCATGGCCGACAATCCGGAGATGGACGCCGAGACCATCGCCTACGGCATCGAGAAGATGCTGGAGTTCGGCATCGTCGACAGCGGCGACACCCTGGAGCTGGGCATCGGCGCGATGACCGACGCGCGCTGGACGGAATTCTTCGATGTGCTGGTCGAGGCCGGGGTCTACGACGCCGGACTGGACTACCAGGCGGCCTATACCCTGCAGTTCATCAACACCGGCCACGGCAAGGACATGAAATAGGCGACGGGTCGGCACCGGCCGGCCCGCCACTCTTCGGATCGCCGTGACCCCGATGGCCGATCTGCCGATGAGCCACTCGATGCCGTCCGTTACGGCCCCCGCCGCCGCGGCGAGCGCCGCGGTCGCCCGGCCGCTGGTGACCCTGAGCGGCGTCGACAAGGTGTACGCCAACGGCACCGAGGCGCTGCGGGGCGTCGATCTGGCCATAGGGCGGGCGGAGTTCGTCAGCCTGCTGGGCCCTTCGGGGTGCGGCAAGAGTACGGTATTGCGGCTGATCGCCGGGCT
>JAZFQW010000146.1:0-2037 GCA_036445335.1 Alphaproteobacteria bacterium
CGTCGGCGTTCGTCGTCAACCGCGGCACCATCACCGTGGCCGAGGGCGGGCTGGCGGCGCTGGTGGCGCCGTGGGTCGAGAACAGCGGCACGATTGACGCCCGCCTCGGGCGCGTCGAGCTGGCCTCGGGCGACACCTTCACCATCGATACCTACGGTGACCGGCTGATCCAGCTCGCCATACCGGATCAGCGCGCGCAGGCGCTGGGCGTGCGGCCGTCACAGGTGGACTCCGATTCGCCGGTGACCAATTCCGGGACGATCTCCGCCGACGGCGGCTACGTGGCGCTGTCGGTTGCGACGGTCAACGACGTGGTCGATTCGGTGATCAACATGTCGGGCCGAATCGAGGCCCGGGCGTTCGAACAGGTCGGCGGCACGATCGTGCTCAAGGGCGGAGATACCGGCGTGGTGCGGGTCACCGGCACGCTCGACGCCTCGGGCCGAGCGGCCGGTCAGACCGGCGGCACGGTCAAGGTGCTGGGCGACAAGGTCGGGCTGATGGACGGCGCCGTGGTCGACGTTTCCGGCGACGCCGGCGGCGGCGAGGCGCTGGTCGGCGGCAACTTCCAGGGCGACGGGCCGGAACAGAACGCAACGCGGACCTATGTCGCCAGCGGCGCGACGATCTCGGCCGATGCGCTGTCGAGCGGCGACGGTGGCGATGTGATCGTCTGGGCCGACGAGGTCACGCGGTACTACGGGACGATCAGCGCGACCGGCGGCGCGGCCGGCGGCGTCGGCGGCTTCGCCGAGGTCTCGGGCAAGCAGGACCTGTTCTATCGCGGTTCGGTCGATCTCACGGCGCTCGACGGCTGGGGCACGCTGCTGCTTGATCCGACCAATATCGACGTGGCGGCGGCGTCGGAGGCTGGCGTGACGGTGACCGAAGTGGATGCGTTCGCCGACGCCAATGTCGACAATGGTGGCGGCGGCGCCGACGCAACCACCAACACCATCGCCGCTGGCGACCTCGTCACCGCGCTCGAGACCGCCAATGTCGACCTGCAGGCGAACACCGACGTCTCGTTCTCTGCGGCGCTCGACGCCACCGCCAACACCGGTACATCCGGGACCGGCAATCTGACGGTGCGGGCCGGGCGCTCGGTCCTGGTCAATGCCGACATCACGCTGCGCGGCGGCTTCACGGCGACGGCGAACGACACCGGCGCGACGGAAGGCGACCGCGCGGCGGGCGCGGCCGAATTCACCATGACCGACGGCGTCACCATCGACACCTCGCTGGGCAACGCGGACGGCTCGAGAAACATCGTCATCACCATGGCGACCGGTGCCGGCGCCGGCGGTCAGGTCTCGGGCGACATCACGATCGAGACCCTCGACGCCGGCACCGGCAACATCGATATCAGCAACGACGGCACCACCGCAGGCAGCGACATCCTGCGCGACACTGATGCGACAACCGCCTCGCTGATCACGGCGGGGACCTTGGCGCTCGACACCACGGCCAGCGGCATCGGCACCGCCGCCGCGCCAATCAACACCACCGTCACCAGCCTGGAGGCGAGCGGCGGGACCGACGGGGTGTTCATCAGAGAGACGGCCGGTCTCGATATCGGCGGGGCGGCGCTCGGCGGACTTAGCGGCGTGACGACGGCGTCCAACGGGGAAATCCAGATCACCCTCGTAGCGGGCAACCTGACCTTCGCCGGTGAGGCGATCGCGGCGAATGGCTCGGGCAACGTGACGATCACGCTGCAAGGCGCGGCCGCCTCGGTGACCACGGACGCCGCCACCGAAGACATTACGTCGGGCAGCGGCGACATCACGATCACCGCCGACGCGATGGTGCTGGCGTTGGGCAACATCGCCTCGACCGGCGCGCTGACTCTGCAGCCTTTTGACTTGGCCCGGGACGTCCAGGTCTCGAACATCGGCGGCATCCTCGACCCCGTCAACGCCCTCGCCCTGTCGCCGGCGGAGATCGACCTGCTGACCGATGGGTTCGCCGGCATCGTCATCGGCCGCGCCGACGGCACGGGGACGAATACCGTGTTTGGCGATACGTTCAACGATC
>JAZFQW010000147.1:0-9453 GCA_036445335.1 Alphaproteobacteria bacterium
CGGCTCAGCTTGAGCTGCAAGTGCTTCGGTCCGGAAGCGTCGGCGGTGATGAAGGGCAGGTTGATCTCGGTCTCCAGTGCCGACGACAACTCGATCTTGGCCTTCTCGCCGGCCTCCTTGAGGCGCTGCAGGGCGAGCTTGTCCTGGCGCAAGTCGATGCCGGCCTCCTTTTTGAATTCGTTGGCGAGATAGTCGATGACCGCCTTGTCGAAGTCCTCGCCGCCGAGAAAGGTGTCGCCGTTGGTCGACTTCACCTCGAACACGCCGTCGCCGATCTCCAGCACCGACACGTCGAAGGTGCCGCCGCCCAGATCGAAGACCGCGATGGTGCCGCTGCCCTTCTTCTCCAGCCCGTAGGCGAGCGAGGCGGCAGTCGGCTCGTTGATGATGCGCAGCACCTCCAGGCCGGCGATCTTGCCCGCGTCCTTGGTGGCCTGGCGCTGACTGTCGTTGAAATAGGCTGGCACCGTGATGACCGCCTGGGTCACCTTGTCGCCGAGGTAAGATTCGGCGGTTTCCTTCATCTTCTGCAGGATGAACGCGCTGATCTGCGACGGCGCGTATTTCGTGCCGTGGGCCTCGACCCAGGCATCGCCGTTTTCGCCCTCGATGATCTTGTATGGGACGAGGTCCTTGTCCTTCTTGGTCATCGGGTCGTCGAAGCGGCGTCCGATCAACCGCTTGATGGCGAACAGCGTGTCCTCCGGATTGGTGACCGCCTGCCGTTTGGCGGACTGGCCGACCAGCCGCTCATCGCCGTCGGCGAACGCGACGATCGATGGCGTGGTGCGCCCGCCCTCGGAGTTTTCGATCACCTTGCCCTGCGAACCTTCCATGACGGCGACGCAGGAGTTGGTCGTCCCCAAATCGATTCCGATTACCTTGCCCATCTAGTCCTCGTCATTTCGTGGCAATGCCTCTAAGGCCCGTGCCGCGGCGCCTTCAAGACATCCCTTGGATCAATACCCGTCGCCGCCGGTTCCGCCGCATCGACGCGGTTCGGGGTCATCGGGAGATATAGGCGTGGCCTCGCCCCCCTGCAACCGGCTGTCTAGCCCGCATCTCTCACACTGGCCACGCTCTGCGTCGCGTCCGGGCGGTCCGAGCCGCCAGGAGAAGGCCGAAGAGCGTAGCAACGCTACGGTCGAGGCGTTCGACGCAGCGCGTGGGCCGCCCGGGCGCGACCGGGAGAGCGGCGCCGTCGCGCCGACCTTGGCCGGTGAAAGATGCGGGCCTGCGTCGGGCTCAGGCCCCGGGCATGGATCGTGGCGATGTCCTGCGGGCCAGGACGAATCCGGCGATGAAGCCGCCGATATGCGCCTCCCAGGCGATGCTTGCACCGGAAATCAGGAACCCGGGACCGGTCAGACCCAGGGCGAGGTTCAGCGCCATCATCACGACGGTCAGCCTGATCGCCAGCCGCCGGCGCCGCCGGTCGGCGCCGTGGCCGATCATCACGCGGATCATTCCACCGAAGCTGGCGAACACCGCGCCCGAGGCTCCATGGATCAACACGACGTCGCCCCAGTCGGCGACGACCTGGGTCAACCCACCGGCCAGAGCGCCGCCGACGATCAGCGCGATATAGCGGCGCGGCCCCAGCGCACGCTCGCAGAACGTGCCGAAGGCCAACAGGAACCCGATATTCATGACGAAATGGAGAGGATCGATATGAATGACCGCGTAGCTCAGCAGCGACGCGCCCGCCGCCGGCCAGTACGGCCAGAACGGCCGCCCGGCCAGCGCCTCGAACCGCGTCGGCACCAGGCTGAAATAGCTCAGCGCGGCGTCGGCCCAACTGTCCGGCCCCAGGGTGATCGCCGCGAAGATGGCCGACAGGGCACCGACGATCGCCGCCGTCGCCGGCGGTACCTTGAACATCGGCTGGCGCAATGACCGGGTCGACTCGGGCCCGGCCGGTGCGCCGATGGGGCGCGGATCGTCCATCAGCCCGATATGGTGCGCCGGCGCCTGATCGCCAGCCGGCGGTGCGCACGCCCATACGTCTCACGCAGGCTGTGGCCAGAGTGAGGGGTACGGGGCCTAGGCTGTGCCGACCGACGGCGCCTCGACCGGTGGCGCCGCCAGCACGACGGCGTTGCGGATCTCCCGGTGCATCAGCGCGATCAGGTCGCGGCCGGCTCCAGTCGCGGCATCGGGCGCAGGCAATACCAGGTTGAAATGCGCCAACATGCAATATTGCTCACCGGCCAGCAGGCGATGTAGGTCAAAGCACCGCAGGGGCGTTCCATCGACAGAATCCGCCCCTTCGGAGTATGTCTCGATCCACGCGCCGCGGTCGTCGTAGGAAATCTCGGTCTGCTGCGACGAGCCCAATTGCGCCGCAGCGCCCTCGGCCAATCGACGGATGGCGGGTCCGGTGGGCGGTTCGCCGTCGGATACTTCGAACAGATTGTAATCCAGCCACAGGGTGGGGTCGGGCGGCGCGTCCTCGGGCCGGACGTCGCAGACGAATCGTCCGTCCTTGGCGCGCTCGCAGTGCCAGTGGACCGGAACCCGCAGCTGGATCAGGCCCCACGGGGCAATCCGCTTCAGCGCGTTCGACGGCGTCACCCGGTCCAAAGGCCTCACGCGCGCGGCGAAACGTCCGTTGGCCACGGTTGCGGTGATCGCGGCGGCCAGCGACGGGTCCAATCCGGCGGCCGGCTCGGGCGACAGGGCGAACCGCGCGACGCGGACATACCGGCGGTCAAGCGTATCGGCGGATTTCCATACGGTCTGCGGTGGCGAGTCGTCGTCGCCGCGACGGTGGAACATCATCACTTTGCGGATGATCGAGGCGTCGTCGAGTTGCGTCACGGCCTGGCCCGGCTCCTGGATAAATTCGGCCAACTGCCCGTCCGCAATGGCGTCCGGCGCCTCGTAGCTGTCGACCTGCCACAACAGCCGTTGCCGGTCCGGCAAATGGAAGGCACCATCGGCATAGCCCAGCGGTTCGTGGCGCCAGCCGGGCGGCAGGGACAGGGTGAACACGCCGTCGCAAAGGTCGACGTCACGGTCGGCAAGTGCGGTCGAATCGCCCGAGCCTTCGGACACTGGCCCTCTCCCCGTGCAGCGCGACGATAAAGTTCGCTATTTGTTCCCTACACTAGCCGAATGGCAATCCCCCGACAAGGCCGTGATCGTTTCCGCCAGCTATCGCACTGATATTCCGGCGTTCTACGGCGACTGGTTCATGAACCGGCTCGACGCCGGCTTCTGCCGCGTGGCCAGCCCCTACGGCGGCCCGCCGTACGACGTGGCGCTGGCCGGCCCGGCGGTCGACGGCTTCGTGTTCTGGACCAAAAACGCCGGACCGTTCCTGCCTGTCCTCGGCGAGGTGCGGCGGCGCGGCCATCCGTTCGTCGTCCAGTACACCATCACCGGATACCCTCGTGCCCTGGAGCATTCGGTGACGGACGCCGAACGCGCCGTGGGCCACGTCCGGACGCTGGCCGGCGAATACGGGTCCAGGGCGGTGGTCTGGCGCTACGATCCCGTCCTGATTTCGTCGCTGACACCGCCGGCATGGCACCGCGCCGCGTTCGCGCGACTGGCGGCGGCGCTGGGCGGCCATTGCGACGAGGTGGTGACGTCGTTCGCGCAGATCTATCGCAAGACGGCGCGCAACCTGGATGCCGCCGCCCGCCGCCATGGCTTCGACTGGCGCGATCCCGACGACGCGGACAAGCTTGCGCTGCTGAACGACATGGCGGTGATCGCCGCGGACAACGGCATGGCGCTCACCCTGTGCAGCCAGCCGGCACTGCTCGGTCCCGGTCTAGCGCCGAGCCGCTGCATCGACGCCGGCCGCCTGTCCGACGTGGCTGGACGGCCGTTGGCGGCTCGGACCAAGGGAAACCGGCCGGGCTGCCTGTGCGCCGAAAGCCGCGATATCGGGGCCTACGACACCTGCCCGCACGGTTGTGCCTATTGCTATGCGGTGCGGCACCGCGACGCGGCGCGGTGCGCCTTCAAGGGGCACGATCCGTCGGCGCCCGCGCTGGCGCCAATGTCGGCGCGGGACCGGCCGGCGGTGTAGCAGATGGCATTACCGATTTCAGAAATCCGGGGACTGGTCCCACGGAAGGTCCGCCCGGCGACCCCGAGCGCCGCGGGCGCCGCCGTTACGCCGTCGTATCGACCTTCTGGGCCGGTTCGGCCTTGGCGACTCCGACCAGCGCCGGGCGCAGCAGGCGGCCGTGGATCGTATAGCCGGCCTGGATGACCTGGACCACCGTGCCCGGCGGCTTGCCGCTGCCCGGGACCTCGAACATCGCCTGGTGGAAGTTCGGATCGAATTTCTCGTCCAGCGGATCGATGCGGGTAATGCTGTGCTTCTCGAGTGAGCTCAGAAGCTGTCGCTCGGTCGCGTCGACGCCCTCGCGGAGGTTGGCCAGCACGGCGCTTTCGCCTGTCAGGTCGTCGGGCACGGCGTCGAGCGCCCGACGCAGATTGTCGGCCGCCGCCAGCATGTCCCTAGCGAAATCGGAGACGGCGAACTTCGCGATGTCCTGCTTGTCTCGTTCGGCACGTCGCCTGGTGTTCTCGGCATCGGCCAGCGCGCGCAGCATCTGGTCACGCAATGTGGCGATTTCATCCTTCAGCAGCGTCAGCACTTCGTCGGGACCAAGGTCGATCAGCCCGTCATCGACGTCGAGCGGCACGGCGCCGTCGGCCCCGCCTTCCTGGACATCGGAGTTGGCCGGCGGCGCAGCCGCCGGTTCGGCAGCCTCGACCTTCGCCTCCTCGCTCTCCCCGGCGGCGGCACCCGGCTCGGTCGCGACCTTGCCGGATTTCTGCTCGGTTTGGTTCATGCCGCCTCGTGTTCGCCTTTCTTGTTCCAAAGGAGCCGCTCCACCAATTTGGCCGTGTAGTCGACCATCGGAATTATTCGCGCGTAATTGAGTCGCGTCGGACCGATCACGCCGACAGCGCCGACGATCTGCTCACGGGTGTCGGTGTAGGGCGCGATGATCATCGAGCAACCGGCGTGGCTGAACAGGCTGTTCTCGGTGCCGATGAATATCTGAACACCTTGCGCCTGTCCCGCCGCGTCCAGCACGCGCAGGACCGCGTCCTTGGTTTCCAGTGCATTGAACAGGGATCGGATGCGTTCCAGGTCCTCCAGCGCGGTGACGTCATTAAGCAGCTGCGACTGGCCCTTGACGATCAGCGTTCCCTCCGACGCCGTACCGCCGACCCATGTCGCGAGGCCCGCTTCTACCACCTTTGCCGTTAACGCGTCGAGTTGGCTTTTCTGCAGTTCGATCTCACGCGTGATCTCGCCCCGCATCTCGGCCAGCGTGCGGCCGATCACCCGCGCGTTGAGGTAGTTCGCCGCGCTGACCAGCGACGACGCCGGCAGTCCGATGGGCACATCGATCACCCGATTCTCGACCATGCCGCCCTCGGTGACGAGAACGACGAGCGCGCGGCCGGGCGCCAGGCTGACGAACTCGATGTGCTTCAGCGGCCGGTCGGAATTAGGCGCAATCACCAAGCCCGCGCAATTGGACAGTCCCGACAGCACCGCCGTCGCCTCCTCCAGCACCTCGGCCGGGCTGCGTCCCGCGGTCGCGCATTGCGCGTCGATGTTCTCGCGCTCTTCCTCGGCCATGTCGCCGACTTCCAGCAAGGCATGGACGAACAGCCTGAGCCCGGCCTCCGTCGGCAAGCGCCCGGCGGAGGTGTGCGGCGCGAACAGCAGCCCGGTCTCCTCTAGATCGGCCATCACGTTGCGAATCGTCGCCGGCGACAGGTCCATGCCCAGCCGGCGCGATATGGTCCGCGAACCGATCGGTTCGCCAGTCTCGACATAGGCATCGACGACGTGGCGAAAGATTTCCCGTGAGCGCTCGTTCAGCTCGACGATCATGTCACTCGAATGGCGCAGTGATCCGCTCGGTAGGTCCATGGTCAGGCGCCTCGCTATGTGGTGCACGGCGGCCGGCGCTTCAAGCGCCGGCCGCCGGCCCCGGTTCGCCGGCGCGCAAGTCCCGAACGGCGGCTATAGGCATCGCGGTGAACGCGCTCCATATCTCCGACCGTCGGTCATCGCGCCTCCTCAAGGATAGTGTAGTCGGCGATGGACATGCAAAGATCGCCGGCCGGGGGGCTTGGCCGGGGCCCTGTCCTTGTCGAATGCCGTCGCTCGGGCGCGGGGTGGACGCCGCGGGCCGGCGGCGATAGCGTGCGCGGCGCAATTCACCCACAGAAAGTGCCGAAAATGCGACCATCAGGCCGCGCCACCGACGCGATGCGCGCCGTCAGCCTCGAGACGGACGTGAACAAATACGCCGAGGGGTCCTGCCTCGCCCGATTCGGCGACACTCATGTCCTGTGCACCGCCACGGCGGAGGACCGCGTGCCGCCGTGGCTGCGGGGCGGCGGCCGGGGCTGGGTGACCGCGGAATACGGCATGCTGCCGCGGGCCACCGACCGGCGCACCGACCGCGAGGCGGCGCGCGGCAAACAGACCGGCCGCACTCAGGAGATCCAGCGGTTGATCGGGCGGTCGCTCAGGGCGGTGACGGACCTGAAGGCGATGGGCGAGCTGCAGGTGCGGGTCGATTGCGACGTGCTGCAGGCCGACGGCGGCACGCGGACGGCGGCGATCACCGGCGCCTTCGTGGCGTTGGCCCTGGCCTTCCGCCATCTGGAGGCGGTCAAGGCGGTGGCGGCGAAGCCGCTGACCGACAACGTCGCGGCGGTATCCTGCGGCATCTACCAGGGCACGCCGCTGCTAGACCTCGACTATGCCGAGGACAGCGCGGCGTCGGCGGACGCCAATTTCGTGCTGACCGGCAGCGGCGGCATCGTCGAGATCCAGGGAACTGCCGAGGCGGCGCCGTTCAGCGAACCGGAATTCCTCGACATGCTGCGGCTGGCCGGCGGCGGCATCGCGACGTTGATCGAGCTGCAGCGCGCCGCGCTCGCATAGCCCGCGGCCAGTAGGAGAAATACAGGCTAGTCCCGGTCGCGCAGCACCTCGATCAGGCTCGAGGTATCCCAGCGATTGCCGCCCCTGGCCTGGACCGCGGCGTAGAGCTGGTCGACCAGGGCGCAGACCGGCAGGCGGGCGCCGTTGGCGCGCGCCTCGGCCAGGCAGATCGCGAGGTCCTTGCGCATCCAGTCGACCGCGAAGCCGAACTCGAACTCGCCGCGCAGCATGGTCTTGGCGCGGTTGTCCATCTGCCACGATTGCGCCGCGCCCGCTGCGAGCACGTCGACCACCTGTTCGCCGTCCAGCCCCGCCCGCTGGGCGAAGTTCAGCCCTTCCGACAGCCCCTGGACCAGGCCGGCGATGCAGATCTGGTTGACCATCTTGGTCAATTGGCCGGCGCCGGCCGGACCCATCAGCAGGCACGCCCGGGCATAGGCGTCGATGACCGGCCGGGCGGTGTCGAACGCGGCCTTGGCGCCGCCGACCATCACCGTCAGCGCGCCGCTCTCCGCCCCGGCCTGGCCGCCCGACACCGGCGCGTCGAGGAACCCGAGCCCGCGCCCGGCAGCCGCCGCGTCGAGCTCGCGCGCCAGCCCCGCCGAGGCGGTTGTGTGGTCGACGAAGATCGCGCCCGGGGCCATGCCGGCGAAGGCCCCGTCGCCGCCATGGGCGATGGCGCGGACGTCGTCGTCGTTGCCGACGCAAGTGAAGACGATCGCCGCGCCGCGCGCCGCGGCGGCCGGCGTCGCGGCGGCCGCGCCCGGGTGCCGGGCGGCCCAGGCCTCCGCCCTGGCGGCGGTGCGGTTGTAGACGGTGACGTCGTGGCCGGCGGCGGCCAGGTGTCCGGCCATCGGGGCGCCCATCACGCCCATGCCGAGAAAAGCAACCTTCATCGTCTGCCTCGCGCTGTTGCTGCCCCGTGTGCGACCGCACGACCATACCATCGGGCGCGCGATTCGGATCCAAGGCGCTTGTACCGAGGGCGCGATACCGTTACTGGACGGCCATGGCCAGAAAATTCACCGGCGATACGCTGATCATCGCCAGCCACAACCCGGGCAAGGTGCGCGAGATCGCCGCGTTGCTGGATGGCCGGGTCCGCGACTGCGTGTCGGCCGCCGCCCTGGACCTCGCCGATCCGGAGGAGACCGGTGATACCTTTCGTGCCAACGCCGAACTGAAGGCCCGGTATGTCGCCGCCGCCACGGACGGGCCGGCGCTGGCCGACGACAGCGGCCTGGTCGTGCCGGCGCTGGACGGGGAGCCGGGCATCCATTCGGCGCGGTGGGCGGAGCGGCCGGACGGCACCCGCGACTTCGCCGATGCGATGGCGCGGCTGGAGGAACGGCTGGCGGAGCGCGGCGCCGATCGCGGCGCCTATTTCGCTTGCGCCCTGGCGCTGTGCTGGCCGGATGGCCACTGCGAGACCGTCGACGGCCATGTCCACGGCAGTCTGGTCTGGCCGCCGCGCGGCGGCCAGGGATTCGGCTACGACCCGGTGTTCCTGCCGGCCGGCGGCGCGAAGACCTTCGGCGAGATGGCGCCGGCCGACAAACACCGCATCAGCCACCGCGCGGTGGCATTGGCGCTGTTGCGCGCGCGCTGCTTCGACCCATGACCGCGCCGGCGCGCCGGTCGGACGACGCCGACCGCGGCTTCGCGCTGTATGTGCACTGGCCGTTCTGCCTGTCGAAATGCCCCTATTGCGATTTCAACTCGCACGTCCGGGACACGATCGACCACCGTCGCTGGCGGGCGGCGCTGCTGCGCGAGCTCGACCATTTCGCCGACCGGACGCCGGAGCGGACGGTCGGGTCGATCTTCTTCGGCGGCGGCACGCCGTCGCTGATGGAGCCGGCCACTGTGGCTGCGGTGATCGACCGGGCGGCGGCGCGCTGGCCACTGGCCGACGACGTCGAGATCACCCTGGAGGCCAACCCGACCTCGGCCGAGGCGCAGGCGTTCGCCGGCTTCGCCGCCGCCGGCGTCAACCGCGCGTCGCTGGGCGTCCAGGCGCTGGACGATGCCGCGCTGTCGTTTCTCGGCCGCCGCCACTCCAGCGCCGAGCCGAGAGGTCGCTGGGCGCGAAGCCCGCCTGAAGCAGCTCCTCGACCGCTGCGGTAAAGCCCTCCTGCCCCGCGAAGCGGCCGACCAACTCGGTGACCGGCCCTTGTCCCGTCACGGTATTCTCGTCTGACACCTCGGCATCTCCCGCCAATGCCGCGCTCCCGGATCGCGCTCCCGAGTCGCGCTCTTGAGGGCACATTGTGACTCGCTGGGGGCCGCTTGCCTAGGGCGCGCGGGCCTGTGCTAACCTATCCGCCACAATCAGGAAAAGAAGCAAGAACCCTCTTGTCCGAGAGCCGAAAAATCGAGCCTGACAACGTATACAGCGTCGCATCGGCGCCGAGCTCCGGCGCCGTCACGCCTATGATGGTGCAGTACCTGGAGATCAAGGCGGCCGATCACGGCTGCCTGCTGTTCTACCGCATGGGCGACTTCTACGA
>JAZFQW010000148.1:0-5683 GCA_036445335.1 Alphaproteobacteria bacterium
AGACGAAGCCGATGATCACCACCGACAGCATGGTCGGGGTGAATATCAGCGTGCGGTAGGCGGTCCGCATGGGCAGCACCCGCGAGCTCAACAGCGCCGCCAGCAGCAGGCCGATCGGGTTCTGCACCAGCATGTGGATCACGAAGAAGACGAAGTTGTTCTTCAGCCCCCCCCAGAACTGCTCCGACCACAGGGGGTCGGTCAGCAGGGTGACATAGTTGGCGAGCCCGACGAATACGGTGCCGACCCCCTGCTCGACCGGCCCGAACAGGCTGAGCCGCAGGCTGTCGGCCAGCGGGTAAATCATGAACAGGGTGTAGACTGCCGTCGCCGGCACCAGGAAGACGACGATGTGGAACGGGAAGGGTCTGCGGCGGTGCCGCGTGATCGGCGAAGCCATCGGTCGCCCCCGTCGGATGGTACGGCGGTCAGGAATAAGGCGCCGGGAATTCGTCACCGAATTCCCGGCGCCATCACGCTACTGCTGCGGCGCGTACCAATTCTCCAGGCCGGCCTGGACTTCCGCCGCCGCTTCTTCCGGAGTGAGTGTGCCGTTGAGCACCTGGGCGCTAACGTTCCACAACTGGTTTTCCATGTTCGGCTCGCCGCGCGACAGGATCTGGTAGGAGTTGCGGATCGTCGATTCGCACTCCCCGCGCCAGCTCACGAACTCGTTCGCCAGCGGGTCCTCCAGCTCGACGGTGTGGCTGGATAGCGAGAAGAAACCCGGCAGCGCGTTGGAGTAGATCGTCGCGAACTCCTCGGTGGTCATCCACTCCAGGAAGGTCCTGGCCGCATCCACCTGTTCGGACTCGGCGTTTATGCCCAGCGCAATGTCGGTGTGGTCGCTGATATAGCAGGTGTCCTGCCCGGCGGGCACCGGCGGCGAGAAGGCGCCCATCTCGAAGAATGCCTGGTTGTTGAACACCGTGATGTCCCAGGACCCCGACGGGTAGATCGCCGCACGACCGAGCGAGAACAGGTTCTGCGAATCTGGGTAGGACTGCGCCTCGAATCCCCTCGCCAGGTACGGCTGCCACGTCGCGAGCTCGGCGAAGGCGGCGACGTAAGCCGGATCGGTCATCTTGCCGTCGCCGCTGACCAGGGCGAGCCGGCCCTCCTCGCCCTTCCAGTGGTTCGGGCCGATATTCTGGAAGCCCATGGTGGCGGCCTCCCACTGGTCGGCCGTGCCCATCGAAAGCGGCGCGTAGGTGCCGTCCTCCTTGATCGCCTCCAGCACCTGCTGGAACTCCGCCACCGTGGTCGGCTCCGACAGGCCCAGCTCGTCGAACGCCTCCTTGTTGTAGATGAAGCCGTGGATAACCGAGGCCATCGGCACGCAGAACACCGTCGACGCGTCGTCGGTCACCCAGGCGCTCTTGGCGACGTCGGAGAAGTTGTCCATGCCGGGCACGTCGTTCAACGCCACCAGACGCTCTTTCTCGTATAGCGCCAGCGAGGCATCAAACGGCCGGCAGGTGATCAGGTCGCCGGCGGTGCCGGCCTCCAGCTTGGCGTTCAATGCGGCGTTGTATTCCGTCGGCGCGGTGGGCGAAAACACCACCTCGATGTCCGGGAAGTGGACGTTGAAGGCGGGGATGATCTGATCCTGCCAGATGATCAGATCGTCGTTGCGCCAGCTCTCGATGATCAGCGGATCGGCACTGGCCGGCGCCGCCGACAGGCCGAGGGTCGCGGCGCCGACGGCGGCCGACCAAATTAGTTGTTTACGCACGGATAGTGTGATTGCACGGGCATTCATGGCGACGAGTCTCCCTGTTCGCTTTGATTGTTCGTTACTTCGACAAGGCACGACTCGCGCCCGCCCCGTCTTTGCCGGTCATCGTGCGGTGTATAAGGTGCGCGAGTCAACAACGCTCCGGTGAAACGTCTAACCGCGGAATTTCGGCTCCGGCAGGCCACGGACCCCCGGCCTGACGGCGAACAGGCCGCCCAGCGTGGGCTCGGCCGCCAGCTCTTCGGCGGTCCTCAGCCGGCGAAGGGTCGTGATGTAGAGCGTGTCCAGGTCCGCGCCGCCGAAGCCGACGCAGGTCGGGGACTTGACCGGCACCTCGATGATCCGGTCGACGGTGCCGTCCGGGGCGTAGCGGACCACGCGGTGGCCATGGACCTGGGCATTCCACAGATAGCCCTCGGCGTCCACGACTGACCCGTCGGGGCTGCCCGGCTGGTCCTCCAGCGAGCAGAAGACGCGCCGGGCGCCGACCGTTCCAGCGGCGGTGTCGTAATCGTACGCCATGATCCGCCGGGTCGGCGTGTCGGCGAAGTACATCGTGCCGCCGTCGGGGCTGAAGCAGATGCTGTTGGCGACCGCCACGCCGGGGATCAGCCGATGCACCGTCAGGTCGGTGTCGAGCCGATAGACCGCCGACACCGGCTCGCGGTCGACCTCGTCGTATCCGCCGAAGACGAACCGGCCCTGCCGGTCGCAGCGGCCGTCGTTGAGGCGGGTGGACGACAGATCGGCCTCGACATCGGCGATCGGCGTGACATCGCCGGAGTCGAGATCGTAGAAGCACAGACCAGACGCGGCGGCGGCGACAAGGCCGCCGGTGCCGCGCATCGCCACGCTGCCGAATCGCTCCGGCGTCGGCCAGCTTTCCGCATCGCCTGTCTCCGGGTCGAACCGCCACAACCGGGCGCCGTCGATATCGGTCCAGAACACGCTGGCGCGCTCGGGATGCCAGAACACGCTTTCGCCCAGCGTGTTCCGGCAATCCACGACGAGTTCGGCTTTGAGCATTTCGTGAGGGTCCGGCCGGATCGAGCGCCGCGCCGCGCGGCGCTATGCCACTGCCTGGGCTTCGCGCCCGGCGCGGGCGTCGAGGCTGATCGCGCCGGGACCGTACGCCATGATCAGCACGCAACCGCCCATCATGCTCAGATTCTTCATGAACATGGCGATCTGGATTTGGGTGTCGACTCCCTCGGCCCAGAAATTGTGGAAGATCAGCGTGGTCGGGATGGTGAAGACGGCCAGCATCAGCGCCCCGAACCGCGCCCGCAGGCCCAGGATCACCGACAGGCTGCCGCCGACCTCGAGCACGATGGCGCCGATCAAGAACAACGGGATCAGCGGCATGCCGGCGAATTCCATGAATTGCCGGGTACCCTCCCAGTTGAAGATCTTGCCGACACCGGATAACAGGTAGACCAGAGCCAGCAGCGTCCGGCCCACCAGCGGGGCGACTCTCTGCAATGGGTCCATGCGGCGTTCCTCGCAGGGTGGTGCGGCCGACCTAGCGACGGCCGGCCATTGGGAGGCGCATGGTAATCAAGACATCGGCGAGAGGGCAATCTGAAGCTGCAGATCGGCGGCAGGCGCCCGGCCAACGTCGGCGCCCGTAGCCCGCATCGCTCACGCCAGCCGCGGTCAGTCCGGCAGCTCCAGGTCGGCCATCGCCGCGGCGAGAAACCGTGACGCCTCGCCGCCGGAGACCGCGCGATGGTCGAAGGTCAGCGATAGCGGCAGCGTGCGGCGCACCGCCGGCTCGCCGTCGACGGCGACGACCCGCGCGGCAATCCGCCCGGCGCTCAGGATCGCCACTTGCGGCGGCACGACGATCGGCGTGGCATAGCGGCCGGCGATGGTACCGAAGTTCGACAGGGTAATGGTGGCGCCGCGCAGTTCCTCCGGCGGCACCGTACGCTCCTTGATGTCGACCTTCATGCGGTCGACGCCGCTGCGGATGTCGGCCGAATCGCGCCCGCCGATATTACGCAGCACCGGCACGAACAGGCCGTCTTTGGTGTCCACGGCGATGCCGAGATCGATCACGCCATGGATCCGCCGGCCGCTGGCGCGGCTGTCGTACCAGGCATTGAGCGACGGTTCGGCCTCGCAGCCGGCCATCAGGGCGCGGATCAGCCGGATCGTGACGTCCTCCTTCGCCGGCCACGCGTCGATGTCGGCGTCGTCGACGACGGTCGCGGACGCCACCTCGGCGTTGGCCTGGGCCATCCGCAGCGCCATCGCCCGGCGCACGCCGCGCACCGGCTCCAGCGGGCCGGCGTCGGCCAGCACCTTGGCGGCGCGCTCCACGTCGCTTTTCGTGACCGCGCCGTCGGGACCCGACGGGCTGATCACCGCCAGGTCGACGCCGAGGTGCCGCGCCAGCGCGCGCATCGCCGGCGTCGCCTTCACCGCTGCGGCGGCGGCCGGTCCCTCCGCCGTCGGCGCCTCCGCCACGATCTCACCGGTCGCCTCGATCTCGCCGACGATCCCGCCCTGGTCGGCGGCGGCGGCGGCGTCGAAGGCCACCAGCGGCGCGCCGACCTTGACGATCTCGCCGGATGCCGCGAACAGCCTGGTAATGCGCCCGGCGCGCGGCGACGGGATCTCCACGACCGCCTTGTCGGTCTCCACCGAAACCAGCGGCTGATCGGTAACGACCTGGTCGCCCATGTTGACGTGCCAGGTGACGATCTCGGCCTCCTGCAGACCTTCGCCCAGGTCGGGCAGCACAAACTCGCTCATGATCGGCCTCGTTGTTCCGGCTCCAGGCTCAGGTGTAGGCGATGGCGCGCCGCGCCGCGGCCAGCACCCGTTCGACGGTCGGTATGTAGCTCTCCTCCAGGCGCAGCAGCGGCATGATGGTGTCGTACCCGGTCACCCGCTCCACCGGTGCCAGCAGCGAAAGCAGCCCCTGCTCGGCCAGCCGGGCGGCGATCTCGGCGCCGAAACCGCCAGTGTAAGCGGCCTCGTGGACGATCACGCAACGCCCAGTCTTCTCCACCGAAGTCAGGATCGTCGCCATGTCCAGCGGCTTGAGCGTCGCCACGTCGATGACCTCGGCCGACTTGCCTTCCTGCGCCAGCGCATCGGCGGCGGCGAGGGTTTCCTTCACCATCGCCCCCCACGTCACCAGCGTCACGTCGCGCCCCTCGCGCAGCGTGAAGCAGACGTCGAGCGGCTGTTCGGCACCGTCGTCGGCGACCTCCTGCTTGACGACGCGATAAATCCGCTTGGGCTCCAGGAAGACGACGGGATCGGGGTCGCGGATGGCGCTCAGCAGCAGGCCGTAGGCGCGCAACGGCGACGACGGTATCACCACCCGCAGCCCCGGGATGTGGGCGAACATCGCCTCGGTGCTCTCCGAATGGTGCTCCGGCGCGTGGATGCCGCCGCCGAACGGCGCGCGCAGCACCATCGGGCAGCTCAGCCGGCCGCGGGTGCGATAGCGCAGCCGCGTGGCGTGGCTGATGATCTGGTCGATGGTCGGATAGATGAAGCCCATGAACTGGATTTCGGCGACCGGCCTCAGCCCCTGCGCCGCCATGCCGACGGCGATTCCGGCGATGGCCAGTTCCGCCAGCGGGGTGTCGACCACCCGCTCCGCCCCGAAGCGCTTCTGCAGGCCGTCGGTGGCGCGGAAGACGCCGCCGTTGACGCCGACGTCCTCGCCCAGGACCACCACCTCCTCGTCCGTCTGCAGCGCCCGCGCCAGCGCCATGGTGACCGCGTCGACGAGCGTGACCTCAGGCATTCTTCCGCCCTCCCGCGCCGGCATCGTGCGCGACCGCGCTTCGCTGTCCGGCCAACGCCGGCGGCAGCTCGGCGTACAAGTGGTCGAACATCGACTCCGGCGGTCGCGGCGGCATCGATTCGTACGCCTCGACGGCTGCGTCGATTCGCTGGTTGATTTCTTCGATCAGGCGCTCC
>JAZFQW010000149.1:0-3484 GCA_036445335.1 Alphaproteobacteria bacterium
ACGCTGGCGCGCAGCACCGGCCGCGCGCCCAGCGGCAGGTGGGCCGCGCAGACCCGGCACGCCCGCGCCTCGGCGAGCGTCCGGGCCAGCATGGCCTCGGGGGCGCCGATCACGGTCACCGGCATTCCAGCACGCGGTCGACGAAGGCCGGGACGGTCTCGCTGGCCGGTCCGTGCACCGCCTCGTCGAACAGCGAGGCGCCTTCGGACGGCTCCAGATTCAGCTCAACGGTCGGCGTGCCGGCGGACGCCGCCTCCTGCACGAAGCCGGCCGCCGGGTACACCGTGCCGGAGGTGCCGATCGACACGAACAGGCCGCAATCGGCCAGCGCGTTGTAGATCCGGTCCATCGCCATCGGCATCTCGCCGAACCAGACGATGTCGGGCCGCATTCCGCCGGTGCGGCCACAATCGACGCAGGCGCGGTCGGCCGACAGGTCGTCGCGGCACGGCGTGACCGCGCCGCAATGACCGCAGAGCGCCTTCAGCAGCTCGCCATGCATGTGGATCACCGCGCCGCTGCCGCCGCGTTCGTGCAGATCGTCGATGTTCTGGGTCACCACCAGCACGCGGCCAGGCCGCGCCCGCTCCAGCCGCGCCAGCGCGCGATGCCCGGCGTTCGGCCCGACCGCCGGGTCCAGCAGGCCGCGCCGCCTCGCGTTGTAGAACCGGTGCACCAGAGCCGGGTCGCGGGCGAACGCGTCGGGCGTGGCGACGTCCTCCAGCCGGTGCCGCGCCCAGATGCCGTCGGGGTCGCGGAAGGTGTCCAGGCCGGACTCCTTGGAGATGCCGGCGCCGGTCAGCACGACGATTCGGTCGGACGGGGTCAACATGGCGGCGCTCGTCGATCTGCCATGATGCGGCCGGTCCCCCTATTATGGCGCGGGTCGACATCCGCCGGCCCGCCGGAGATAGAGCCTATGAAAGTCCTGTTTGTCTGCACCGGCAATATCTGTCGTTCGCCGACCGCCGAGACCGTGTTCCGGCACCGCGTCGCGGTGCTGGGCATCGCCGACCGGATCACCGCCGACAGCGCCGGCACCAGCAGCGAGGAGCACGGCAACCCGACGGACCGGCGCGCCCGCCAGGCCGCGGCGGCGCGCGGCTATGCGCTGCCCGACCGGCGGGCGCGCCGCGTCGCGCCGGCGGACTTCGATACCTTCGACCTGATTCTCGGCATGGATCGCGGCCATTGCGCCGACCTGCGCCGGATCGCGCCGGACCACGCCCGTGACAAGATCCGTCTGTTCATGACCTACGCCGCCGGCGCCACCGTCCAGGACGTGCCCGACCCGTGGTACGGCGGCGCCCGCGATTTCGACCACGCGCTGGACCTGATCGAGGCCGGCGTGGCCGGCCTGATCGACTCCCTGGCGGCCGGTCGTGCCCGGCCCTGACCGCGACGCCGCGGCGCCGGAGGCCCCTCTGGCGGACCGGATCGAGGCGGCGCTGGGCCGGCGGCCGCTGGCGCTGGTGCCGCTGTCCGGCGGGTCCACGGTCCGGGTCCTGCGCGCGGACCTGCCAGGCGGCGAGCGGATCGTCGCCAAGGCGGGGCGGGGCCAACTGGCACTGGAACGCCGTATGCTGGACGCGCTGGCGCGGTACAGCGACCTGCCGCTGCCGACCGTGCTGCACGGCGCCGACGACCTGCTGTTGATGACCCATGTCGATCACGACGGCGGCGCCCCGGGCGCCGCGGCCCAGGCCCACGCCGCCGAACTGCTGGCGGCGCTGCACGCCACACCGCGCGAGCGCTTCGGCTACGAGTGCGACACCGTGATCGGCCAGCTGCCCCAGCCGAACCCGCCGGGCGACCGGTGGATCCCGTTCTTCCGCGACCACCGCCTGCTGCACATGGCCGAGCGCGGCCACGCCGAGGGCACGGTCTCGGACCGGTTGCGCGGCCGGCTGGAGGCGCTGGCGGCGCGGCTAGACGACTATCTGGACGAACCGGCGCACTCGGCGATGCTGCACGGCGACGTCTGGACCGGCAACGTGCTGAGCCGTGGCGACCGGGTCGCCGCGTTTATCGACCCGGCGATCTATCACGGACATCCCGAGATCGAACTGGCCTTCGCCACGCTGTTCGGCACCTTCGGCAAGCCGTTCTTCCGCCGCTACGGGGAGATCCGCCCGCTCGCTCCCGGCTTCTTCGAGCTGCGCTGTGACCTGTACAACATCTATCCGCTGCTGGTGCACGTCCGCTATTGGGACACCTCCTACGCCCGTCCAATCGAGGCGACGCTGGACCGGCTGGGGCTCTGAAACGAGATTTCGAAATAGGTCGGTCCGTATCCCTCGACAATCTCACGATGAGGGCGGTGGATGCGGACAGGCTCCTAGCCGCCGAACAGCGAATCGAGGAACGCCTGGAAGCCCGACGGTTGCTCGACCGCGGCGACCGGGACCGATTCGATCCCCGGCAACGGCCGCGGCGGCAGGTCGCGGTGCGCCGCCAGCATGACGTCGCGCCAGATCCGCGCCGGCAGGCCGCCGCCGGTCACGCCGTTCATCGGCGTGCCGTCGTCGTTGCCGACCCAGACGCCGACAACCAGATCGGCGGTGAAGCCGACGAACCAGGCATCGCGGTATTCCTGGCTGGTGCCGGTCTTGCCGGCGGCCGGACGGTCGAGCTGGGCACCGCGGCCGGTGCCGCTGATCATCACCTCCTGGAGCATGCGGTCGAGCTCCCAGATGTGCCACGGCCGCACCACTTCGCCGGGCCCTCCGCCCTCGCGCTGGTACAGCGGCTCGCCCTCCAGGCCCTCGATCGATCGGATGGCGTGCGGCCACACCACGGTGCCGCTGTTGACGAACGCGGCGTAGGCGGCGGTCAGCTCCAGCAGGGTGACCTCGCTGGTGCCCAGCGCCAGCGACAGGTCGCGGCGCAGGTCGGTGGTGATGCCGAGGCGCCGGGCGACGTCGATCGCCGGCTCGACGCCGGTCCACTCCAGCACGCGAACCGAGGCGGAATTGACGGAATCGGCGAGCGCCTCCACCGCGGTGATTTCGCCGCGGTAGGTGTCGTCGAAATTGCGCGGCGCCCAGCCGGCGATCTCGATCGGCGCGTCGACGATCAGCATGTCGGGCCGCAGCCCCCGTTCCAGCGCCGCCAGATAGATGATCGGCTTGAACGCCGAACCGGGCTGGCGCTGTGCCTGGACCGCGCGATTGAACTGGCTGCTGCCATAGGCCCTCCCGCCGACCATCGCCAGCACCTCGCCGGTCGGCGTCAGCGCCACCACGGCCGCTTGGCCGACGCCGCCCGCGGCGCCGTCGTCGGCCAGGTGCTCGCCGACGATGCGCTCGGCGGCGAGCTGCAGGTTGGTGTTCAACGTCGACCGGACGACCAGATCGCCCTGATCGTAGCCAACGAAATCGGTCACCCGGCCGGCCACCCAGTCGGCGAAATAGCGGCTGCCATCGCCGCCGCCGGGTCGCCGCTGCGGCAGCGGCGGGAGGCTGTCGGCGCGCTCGATATCGGC
>JAZFQW010000150.1:0-2171 GCA_036445335.1 Alphaproteobacteria bacterium
AAGGAAGGCCGATGCCCCACGACGACATGAAACTCCGTAGCCATCATTGGTATGGGGGGGCGGATAAGGATGCCTTCGTGCATCGCAGCTGGATGAAGAACCAAGGTCTGCCGGCCCACTTGTTCGACGGGCGTCCGGTGATCGGTATCTGCAACACCTGGTCCGAGTTCACGCCGTGTAACGCGCATTTCCGCAAGGTAGCGGAGCATGTGAAACGCGGCGTCTACGAGATGGGCGGCTTTCCGGTCGAGTTTCCGGTGACCAGCCTGGGTGAAACCACCATGCGGCCCACCGCCATGCTGTTTCGCAACCTCGCATCGATGGATGTGGAGGAGTCGATCCGCGGCAATCCGTGCGACGCGGTGGTCCTGCTGACCGGGTGCGACAAGACGACACCGGCCTTGGTCATGGGTGCGGCCAGTTGCGACCTGCCGACGATCGTCGTCTCCGGCGGCCCGATGCTGAACGGCAAATTCCGCGGCGAAGATATCGGCTCCGGCACGAGTGTCTGGAGCTTCTCCGAGGATGTGCGCGCCGGCAAAATGTCGCTGGCCGACTTCATGGATGCCGAGGCGGGCATGTCGCGGTCGGCCGGCCATTGCATGACCATGGGCACCGCGTCGACGATGGCCTCGATGGTCGAGGCGCTGGGCATCGGCCTGCCGACCAACGCGGCGATCCCGGCGGCCGACAGCCGCCGCTATGTCCTGGCCCATATGGCCGGGCGGCGCATCGTCGAGATGGTGAAGGAAGATCTGCGGCTATCGAAAGTGCTGACGCGCCAGGCGTTCGAGAACGCCATCCGGGTCAACGGCGCGATCGGCGGGTCAACCAACGCCGTCGTGCATTTGCTGGCGATCGCCGGGCGCATCGGGGTCGACCTGTCGCTCGACGACTGGGACGAGCTGGGGCAAGAAGTGCCGTGTCTGGTGAACCTGATGCCCTCGGGCAAGTATCTGATGGAGGATTTCTACTACGCCGGCGGCCTGCCGGTGGTGATGCGGGAGATGGGCAACCTGTTGCACGGCGACGCCCTGACCGTCTCCGGCAAGACCATGGCGGAGAACATCGCCGGGGTCGAATGCTACAACCGCGACGTCATTTTTCCGTTCGACCGGCCATTCAAGGCACAGGGCGGCATCGCCGTGCTGCGGGGGAATCTGGCGCCGGACGGCGCAATCCTGAAACCGTCGGCGGCGACGCCGGCGCTACTTCAGCACCGCGGGCGGGCCGTCGTGTTCGAGGATATCGACGATTACAAGGCACGAATCGACGATCCGGATCTCGACGTCGCCGCCGACGATATCCTGGTGCTGAAGAACTGCGGTCCGCGGGGGTATCCGGGCTTCGCCGAGGTTGGCAATATGGGGCTGCCGCCGAAAGTGTTGAAGACTGGGGTGACGGATATGGTGCGGCTCTCCGATGCCCGCATGTCCGGCACCGCGTATGGCACCGTGGTGCTGCACACCTCGCCGGAAGCGGCGGTCGGCGGGACGCTGGCGTTGGTCGAGAGCGGCGATATGATCGAGCTGGACGTCGCCGGCCGGCGGCTGGTGCTCGAAGTTGACGAGGCGCAGCTGGCAGAACGGCGCAAGAGTTGGACGCCGCCGACGCCGCCGATCACGCGCGGCTACTACCAGCTCTATCACAACCATGTCATGCAGGCGAGCCAAGGGGCCGATCTCGACTTCCTGGTGGGAAACAGTGGTGCCTACATTCCGCGCGAGAGCCACTGATCGGCGAGAGCGCGTGAACGCCGGAGCGACGATCCGCCCGGCGATCACGGCTCTTAAGGACTCACTCATCCGCCGAGTGGCGAATGAGGGTATCGGCCTCGACGGGGTGATCCCGCTGTGGTTCGGCGAGTCCGATGAGCCGACGCCGGCCTTCGTCAAGGACGCGGCGATCCAGGCGCTGGCGGCTGACAAGACCCACTACGCCCCCAACCGCGGCGTGCCGGAGCTGCTGACGGCAGTGGCGGATTACATGACCGGGCTGCATGGGCGGCCCTTCGACGAGGCGCGCGTGACCGTCACCGCCTCCGGCATGAACGCCATCATGCTGGTGATGCAGGCGCTGGTCGATCCCGGCGACCGGGTGGCGATCGTCGCCCCGATCTGGCCGAACTGCGTGGAGACCGTGCACATCATGGGCGGGGCGGCGGAAGCGAT
>JAZFQW010000151.1:0-4960 GCA_036445335.1 Alphaproteobacteria bacterium
TGCCGTTCCCCACTGCCGCGGCCGCCAGGAACGCGGTGCTTGGATTCCGCCCCGAGGACGCGCGCGTCGTCGAGCCCGGTTCCGGCCTGCTCGACGCACGAGTCTTCACCGCCGAACTCACCGGAGATATGACTCTTGTAACGCTGAGTGTCGGACAGGAAGACACCGTCGTTGCGAAGATGCCCCGGGATTTCATGTGCGATTATGATGCGAACGTTGGCGTCGACGTCGATCGCGACCGCATTTTCCTGTTCGATGGAGATGGCGGCGAGCGCTTGGACACTGCCGTCGCCGCCGGCGGTTCGACGCCTGCGCTGGCCAACGACTAGAGTCTGCCGACCGCTGCGACCGCGAACGGTTACCCCGTCCACACTGCGCAATGGTCTTGGTGCATATGATCCTCTTCGATTGCGACGGCGTGCTGGTCGACAGCGAGGTCATCGCCTGCGGCGTCTTCGCCGACAAGGTCGCCGCGCGCGTGCCGACCCTCGATCGCCGGGACTTCGCGTCGGGGATCTTCGGCTTCAGCGACGAACAGATCCTCGCCCGAGTCGAGGCGGACCAGGGTGTGCGATTCCCGGCCGGGTTTCTGGATGACGTGAAGGCGGCGATCGAGGCCGCGCTGGTGTCCGACCTGCAGCCGATCGCCGGCGTCGCCGCCGCGCTCGATGCGATCGCCCAGCCCAAGGCGGTGGTGTCGAACAGTCCCCGCGCGCGCGTCGAGCGGTCGCTGGACCGCGCCGGCGTGCGCCATCACTTCGGCGACGCCGTCTACTGCGGCGATATGGTCGAACGGCAGAAGCCGTTTCCCGACCTCTACCTGATGGCCGCCGGCCGGCACGGCCGCGACCCGGCGCACTGCCTGGTGGTCGAGGACAGCGTCACCGGCGTTTCCGCCGGCGTGGCCGCCGGCATGACCGTCCTCGGCTTTCTCGGCGGCAGCCACATCGTCGACGGCCACGGCGCCCGGTTGCTGGCCGCGGGAGCAAGCGCGGTGGTCGACCGGATGGAACGGCTGCCCGACCTGATCGCCACGCGGTCGTCGATCTAGCCCGCACCTCTCACACTGGCCACGGTCTGCGTCGTCAGCCGACCAGCCGACGGCTACTCGCTGCCGGGCGTCTCCGCGTTCACCAGCCCGACCTTGTTGCCCTCGACGTCTTCGAAGATCGCCATCGTGACCGCGCCCGGGATCACCTTCACCGGCATGACCACCTTGCCGCCGGCCGCTTGGACCTTGCCCAGCGCCGCCTGGGCGTCGGGCACCTGGATGTAAACCAACACCGCCGGCGCAATGTCGCTGGCAGTTATGCCGCCGGCGATACCGGTGCCGCTTTTCGTATCGACCCTGCCGTAGTTCATCGGGTTGTCGGCATCGATCTCCCATCCGAAGACGTCGGCGTAGAACCCGTTGAGCCGCCCGGCGTCCCTGCCGTGAAGCTCGAAGTGAACGACCGGATACCCCATTGCAGCCTCCTTTCCGAAACGTGACGCCCCGGCGGCCATCACCGTGGCGTATCTTCCTATCGCCGCCGTCGGCGGCGTGACGACGCGGGCGGGTGGACGATCGGCCTCCGCGCGCTTCAGCGCCGCGCCAGCAGCGCGTCCACCTGGGCGCGCGTCGGCATCGACGGCGCGGTGCCGACCCGGGTCACCGACAGACCGGCCACGGCACAGCCCAGACGCGCCGCGGCGCGCGCGTCGGCACCCTCGGCCAGGCCGACCGCGAAGCCGCCGTTGAAGGCGTCGCCGGCGCCCGTGGTGTCGACCACCGGCCCCGCCTCAACCGCCGGGATCAGCGCGCCGCCGGCGCCGTCCTTGAACAGCACGCCCCGCTCGCCCAGCGTCACGATCACCGTGCCGACGCCGCGGTCCAGGAACACGTCGGCGGCGGCCTCCGCCTCGGCCAGGGTGGCGACCGCACGGCCGGCCAGGGCGGCGGCCTCGGTCTCGTTCGGCGTGAAGTAGTCGACCAGCGGATAGATGCGGTCGGGCAGCGGCGCCGCCGGCGCCGGGTTGAGCACCGTCGCGACGCCGTTGCGCCGGGCGATGCCGAGTCCGCGTTCGGCCAGCGCGATCGGCAGTTCCAGGTTGGTGGCGAACACCGCCGATCCGGCAATCGCCGGTTCGGCCGCGTCGACCTCGGCCGCCGTCAGGTCGGCGACGGCGCCCATGGCGACTACGATGGCGTTGTCGCCGGTGTCCTGGTTGACCACGATCGACGCCGCCCCGGTGGTCTTGTCCGCGCTTTCGTAGACGAAGTCCTCGGCGATGCCCTCGGCGCGGTAGGTCGTCCGGGCCAGCGCGCCGAAGGTGTCGGCACCAAGCTTGGTGATGAACGTGACCTGCGCGCCGGCGCGGCGGGCGGCGATCGCCTGGTTGGAGCCCTTGCCGCCGGGGCCCAGCTTGAACGCGCTGCCCATCACCGTCTCGCCCTGCGCCGGCAGCCGGTCGGTCCAGAACGCCAGGTCGGCGACGAAGACCCCCAGGATGGTGACGCGCGCGCCGCTCATATCGTCTCCCCCGATCGTCGACCCCTCGGTCCCGGCCGCCTCACCCGGCGGAGCCGTCGGGCAGGATGATGCCCTTCTTGATGATGAAGCAGCCATAGCCGCGCCGTTCGCTGGTCGCGACCACGGCATAGGCCCGCTTGGCGTGCTCGTAGAACGCCATGCGCTCGATCCGCCCCATCGGCCAGTCGCGGCCCGCCGCCGCGTTGATCAGCTCCTGGACCTCCTGCTGCACCGGCGGGACCTCGTCGGGCTGGCCGACCACCTCCATGCGGTGGACCGGCGTGTCGACGAAGCTATCGAGCGGCAGCACCGACAGGATCGCGCGCACCGCCTGTGGCACGTCGGCGCCGTCGAGCCGGATCAGCCGGCGTCGCACCGTATGCCGCGCCACCGAATCGCCCGGGAAATTGCAGTCGACCAGTACCAGGTCGTCGCCATGCCCCATGGCGCGCAATACATGCAGGAGGTCCGCATTCAGCAGCGGGTCCAGGTTCTTCAGCATAGCGCTCTCCCGTCAGTCCGGCGTCGTCTCGACCGCCGCGTCGGCGCCGACGGCCCGGATTGCAATCGTTGCCGCACTCGCATGAGTCACGCCGCCCCGGCCTGGCGGTGCAGCAGGTGGGCCAGCGCCGGGTAGGTGTCCTTGTAGACCTGATAGATCGGCCGATAGGCCTCGTGGCGGGCCGGATCGGGCTCGACGGTGCGAACCACCTCGACCATGGCGTCGGCGGCGCCGGCGATGTCGTCGTAGAGCCCGGCGCCGACCGCCGCCAGAATCGCCGAGCCCAGCGCCGGCGCGTCGGCGACCCTGGTCAGGCTGAGCGGCAGGTCCGACACGTCGGCGTGGATCTGCAGCCACAGGTCGGAGCGGGTCGCGCCGCCGGCGACGACCACGTCGGTCGGCCGGAAGCCCGTGCCGCGCATGGTCTCCAGGATCAGCTCGGTGCCGAACGACACGCCCTCGATGATCGCCCGGAAGATGTGCGCCGGTCCGTGCTTGAGCGTCAGGCCGGAGATCACGCCGCGCGAGTTCGGGTCGGTGTAGGGCGTGCGGTTGCCCTGGAAATGGTCGAGCACGACCAGGCCCTCGGCGCCCGGCGGCAGGGCGGCCGCCTCCTCGTTGAGGCGCTCGTAGGTGACATCCTCGCCCAGCAGGGACTTGAACCAGCTGACCACCGAACCGGTCGAGGTCTGGCCGCCTTCGACCACGTGCAGGCCGGGCATCACCGCGTCCGGATACGTGCCCCAGACTCCCTTGCCGTGGAACTCGGTCTCGCTGAGGCCGAGATGGAGGTGCGACGACCCGGTGATGAAGGCGAGCCGGCCGGGCCGGACCACGCCGAGCCCGATCATGCCGATGAACGCGTCGGACCCGCCCTGCGCAACCGGCAGCCCCGGCGGCAGACCCAGATGCTCCGCCGCGCGCGGCGTCAACCCGCCGATCACCGCGCCGAGTTCCAACACCTCGCGCGGCCACTTGTCCAGCAGCGCGTCCAGCCCCAGCCGGCCGAGCAGGCCCGGCTGATACCCGCCGCCGCGCGAATCGTAGTGCCAGCGGACCGCGGCGTTGCTGATGCTGGCGACCATCCGCCCGGTCAGCTGGAAGTTAAGAAAGTCCTGGTACTCGCAGATATGGACCGCGCGGTCGAACGTCGCTGGCTCGTTCTCCTTCAGCCACAGCGCCTTCGGCACCATCCATTCCGCCGAGACCGGGCCGTGGCCGGCGCCGTTGATCTTCAACGCCGGGTCGCCCGACGCGGCGACGCGGGCGGCCTCGGCGCCCGACCGCACGTCCATCCAGATCAGCGCCGGCCGGATCGGCGTGCCAAAGCCGTCCAGCGCGACGACGCTGCAGCAGGTGGTGTCGACCGCGATCGCCGCGACGTCGCCCGGCGCCGCCTTGGCGTCGGCCAGCACCTGTCTGACCGAGGCGCCGGTCGCGCGCCACCAGTCGCCGGGATCCTGTTCCGCCCAGCCGGGATTGGGGAAATCGGTCGGGTAGCGCGTCGAGGCAAAGCCGAGCGGCGTCCCGGCCAGGTCGAACAGCCCGGCGCGCAGCGATTCCGTCCCGCCGTCCACGCCGATCACATAGGGTCCCGCCATGATGGCCGCCTCGGCGATGGCCGTTATCGCGGACGTCTTAGAGTTCGATCGTGCGCCGCGCTCGAGCGTGGCGGTGCATGGCGTCGGGCTGCATGGGATACGGCACGTTCAGGTCTGGCATTTGCGGCGCTTTCCGATTTCGGGATCAGGTCCGGGTCGTCGCGGCCGCATCATAACCCGCACATCTCACGCTGGCCACGGTCTGCGCGGCGCTGTCGCGTCGCCCGGGCTGGACCGCCGCGCCGCGCGATGCCAGCGCAACGGCCAAGCGGCGTGACGCACCCTGGCGGCGCGACAGCGCCGCCCTGCGGGTCGCGCCCGGGCGGACCGCCCGCTGCGTCGAA
>JAZFQW010000152.1:0-4519 GCA_036445335.1 Alphaproteobacteria bacterium
TTCAGCATTCAGCCGTCAGCCGTCAGCCGTCAGCCGTCAGCCGTCAGCCGTCAGCCGTCAGCCGCAACCGTAGCTGTTGGCCATTGGCTGTTGGCTGGCGGCCAAACACCGACAACCATCGGCTTGCCGCTGGATCCCAGCGGCCGACAGCCACCGGGATTTCGCTGACCGCTGGTCGCTGACGGCTGTTCGCCGGCGTCGGCCTAAATGCAGCGGCCATGCATGCGTTGGCCGGGCGGGCAGTGCTGGCCCGGGGAGGCGGTGACGTGGGGGGCGACGGTGACATTGGGGTGGCTGATCTGGGCTCTGTGCGGGTTGTGCACCGCCGTGCAGCCGGCCAACAGCATCGCCGTGAGTAGCACAATGGTCGTACGCAGCATGTCTCGGCTCCTTGTCCAGTCGGAAGTTTTGGCGGTCGCGCACCCTGGAGACGCGACCGCCATCGCGGCATCATCGCTAAACGGTAGTAAAGGTCGGGTTAAAGGGGGCCGTCAGCCGTCAGCCATCGGCCGTCAGCTTTTGGACATTGGCCGGCCGGTAGCAGCTGATGGACTGGCGCCGGACTTTGCGGCCCCACCGCTGACCGCTGCCGGCCAACAGCTAACAGCCGACGGTTGGCGTCAGCCGTCGACGGCCGGCAGCGGCCACGGCGCCGCGCGCTCGTAGGCGCGGCCGGCGCGCAGCACCAGGGCGTCGTCGTGCAACCGCCCGACGATCTGCAGGCCGACGGGAAGGCCGGTGGCGGTCAGGCCGCAGGGCACCGACAGCGCCGGCTGCTGGGTCAGGTTGAACGGGTAGGTGAACGGCGTCCAATCCTGCCAGCCGCGGTACGGGCCGTCCGGTGGCACGGTATGGCCGGCGGCGAACGCGGCGATCGGCTCGGTCGGCATCAACAGCAGGTCGTGCGTCTGGTGGAACAGGTTCATGGCGACGCCCAGCCGGCCGCGCGCGCCGACCGCCCGGGTGTAGTCGAGCAGCGGCGTCGCCGCGCCGCGCTCGGCCATGGCGATGAAGCCGGGGTCCATCGCCGCGCGCCGGTCCGCCGGGATGTCGGCCAATATCGTCGCGGCGCCGACGGTCCAGTGCATGGCGAAGATCTCACCGGCGCCGTCCAGCGGCGGCGCGGTCTCCTCGACGTGGGCGCCCAGCGCCTCGAACACCGCGGCCGCCCTGCCCACCAGCGCCGCCACCTCGTCGTCGACCGGAAAGTCGGCCAGCGTCGGGGCGAACGCGACGCGCAGCCCGTCGACGCCGGCGTCGAGGGTCGCGGCGAACGGCTCGGGCGGGTCGGTCCGCGCCGTCCAATCGCGCGGATCGGGCTGGGCGATGACCTGCAGCGTCGCGGCGGCGTCGCCGACGGTGCGGGTGATCGGGCCGATATGTGCGATGGTCCCGAACGGGCTCAGCGGGTAGGCGGGGACCCGGCCATAGCTGGACTTGAACCCGACGACGCCGGTGAAGCTGGCCGGGATGCGGATCGAGCCGCCGCCGTCGCTGCCGATGTTGAGCGCCGCCATGCCGGTGGCGGCCGCCACCGCGGCACCGCCGCTGGAGCCGCCGGGGGTCCGGTCGCGGTCCCAAGGGTTGCGGGTGACGCCGGTCAGCGGGCTGTCGGTCACCCCCTTCCAGCCAAGCTCGGGCGTCGTCGTCTTGCCGAGCAGCACCGCGCCCGCGGCGCGCAGCCGCGCGACGGCGGGCGCATCGTCCGGCCACGGCTGGTCGGGGGCGATGGTGCGCGAGCCGCGCAGCGTCGGCCAGCCGCGGGTCAGAACGACGTCCTTGATCGCGGTCGGCACACCGTCGACGATGACATCGCCGACCCGCCTGGGCGCGCCGCGGCGCCACCTTTCCGCCGAATCGCGTGCCGCCGCCAGCGCCGCCTCGGTGTCGACCAGGCAAAAGGCGTTGAGACCCGGGTTCAATGCCTCGATGCGGCACAGGCAGGCCTCGGCCACGGTGACCGGCGACAGCGACCCGGCGCGGTAGCGGTCGACCAGCTCGACCGCCGACAGCATGGCCGGATCGTCGGTCATCGGGCGCTCTCCCTGAATCCGGCAATTTCCGTCGATCCGCCAGCGCGCCTACATACAGTAGCGCCGATTCAACGGCGCCTGAAGCGCCGCGCATTGACAAACGGCGTCCAGGGTCGGTCATCATCGGCCATGGCCGTGTTGATCGCCTGGTTGCGCGACTCGCCGTTGCCGCGGCTGCTCTATCGCCTGTACGGCGGCTACCTGCGGCTCCGCAGGCCGCGCACGCTCGGGGTCCGGACCCTGGTGTTGGACCGAGACGGTGCGATCCTGCTGATCCGCCACAGCTATCGGCCGGGCTGGTTCCTGCCCGGAGGTGGTGTGGCGAAGTGGGAGACTCTGGAGGCGGCGGCGCGGCGCGAGACCCGCGAGGAAGGCGGCGTCGAGATCGACGGCGCGGTCGAGCTGTTCGGCATGTACGCCAACTTCACCGCCCACTGCTGCGACCATGTGGCGCTCTACGTGGCGCGGCGTTGGCGCCCGGTTGTCAGCCATTCGGTGGAAGTCGTCGAGACCCGATTCGCCGCGCCGCACGACCTTCCCACCGATACCACGCCGGCCACGCGCCGCCGAATCGAGGAATTCCTGGGCCGTGCTGATCGTGCGGCCCACTGGTGAGAATCCATGCGCTCCGCTAACCGGTTTTGCTATAACGGAACCGGTATATCGCTAGGATCCCTACCGCGAACGGCAGCAGGAGAGCAAAGATGACCAGCGACACGCCGGATGGAACCGGTGCGAAGACACCGAATATGGCGAAGACGCCGAAGACGCTCTCCGACGACAAGATCGTCACCATCCCCAGGGTGAGGCGCCGGAGACTGTTATCGCTGGTCGGCGGCGCGCTGGTCGGGGCGGCGGCGGTGGCCACGGGCTTCGTGCCGTCGCGCAGCCATGCCCTTACCGACAACGACAGCGGCCGTTCCGCGGACCCGGTGCGCGGCGGCCGAGGCAGCGGCATCACCGACAACGACAGTGGCCGCTACGCCGATTCCATCGGTGGCGGCCGCGGCACCGGCGTGACCGACAACGACAGCGGCCGAAATTCCGATTTGGCCGGGGCGGGTCGTGGCCGCTACACCGGCCTGACCGACGTCGACAGTGGCCGCTATGCCGACGCCGGCGGCGGCGGCCGGGGCAGCGACTCGGCCGACAACGATGTCGGCCGCTTCGCCGACCCCGTCGACAGAGACTGATAGCGACGTCCGAGCGGCCGTCTCCGGCAACCGGTCAGTCGCCCACGATCTCCGCCTCGGATTCGGCGACGTGGTCGATCATGTCGGTCAGGGTGCGGCGGATGTGCTTGCCGGTCACGATGTAGAACAACCGGTTTCCGCGACGTTGGCGACGCCCCGCACGACCTGCCCGCCGACACCACGCCGCCCACGGAACGCCGCCCACGCAACGCCGGATCGAGGAATTTCTGGGCTGCGTGGACCATGCGGCCCACTGGTGACGATCCACACGCTCCGTTAACCGTTGCTTGCTATAGCAGTGCCGGGATATCGCCAGAATCCCTTCCGCGAACGGTAGCAGGAGTGCACGGATGAGCAGCGACAAGCCGGATGGGACCGGTGCCAAGAAACCGAAGACGCTCTCCGACGACAAGATCGTCACCAGCCCCAAGGTGCGGCGCCGCGGGCTGCTGTCGATGGTCGGCGGCGCACTGGTCGGGGCGGCGGCGGTGGCCACCGGTTTCGTGCCGTCGCGCAGCCACGCGCTGACCGACAACGACAGCGGCCGAAATTCCGATCCCGCCGGAGCGGGCCGTGGCCGCTACACCGGCCGGACCGACGGCGACAGCGGCCGCTTCGCCGATTCCATTGGTGGCGGCCGCGGCGCCGGCGTCACCGACAACGACGGCGGCCGCTACGCCGACCACGCCGGGTCGGGCCGTAGCCGCTACACCGGCGTGACCGACACCGACGGCGGTCGCAATGCCGACGCCGGCGGCGGCGGCCGGGGCGGCTACCGGCGCAGCGACCCGGCCGACAGCGATGTCGGCCGCTACGCCGACTCCGTCGACAGCGACTGACGGCACCGGCGGCGTCCGAGCGGCCGTCTGCGGCCGCCGGTCAGTCGCCCTCGATCTCCGCCGCGGATTCGGCGACGTGGTCGACCATGTCGGTCAGCGTGCGGCGGATGTGCTCGTCGGTCACCATGTAGAACACCCGGTTTCCGCGCCGTTCCGCCTGAATCAGCCGGCTCGCCCGCAGCAGCCGCAGATGGTGGCTGACCAGCGATAGCGACAGGCCCAGCGCATCGGCCACGACGCTGACCGACTTTGGCGCGTCCAGGCAGAACAGGGTGATGCGCAGCCGACTGGTGTCGGCCATCAGACGGAACACGTCCGCCAGCTCGGCGGTCTGGTCTTCGCTGATCCGCTGATGGACCGGCTTGTCGGTGGTCGCGGTCTTTGCCGTCATGGCCAGGTCATTGCTTCGCGTCTGCGGCCTCGGGGGTATTTTCACCGCGCGGCCGGCGATTCG
>JAZFQW010000153.1:0-14136 GCA_036445335.1 Alphaproteobacteria bacterium
CAACACGCTCCGGCAGTGGCAGGACGAATGCCCTGAAGGCAAACTCGGACTCGTGTTCCCCAACGGCCAGGGCAACATCGAAAATCTGGCCAACATCACCAGACGGGGATATGACCCACTTCAGATAGAATGCGACATCGTGAGATTTGTCGAGCACGAGAAGGACGGTGAAACTCTGGTCCGGTTCGACAAGGACGGCAAGCCAATGGTCCGGCCGAAATACGGGCTGCACGCCTTACGGCATTTCTATGCGTCGTGGTGCATCAACCGGAAGCAGGATGGCGGGTTAGAACTGCCGCCGAAAACCCTACAGGAACGTCTCGGCCATGCGAGCATCGCCTTGACCATGGACCGATATGCTCACTTGTTCCCGAAGGCCAACGACGGGTTCGATGACCTGGACGCCGCGCACGAAGCGCTGATCAATGCGACATGAACGCGACATAAATCCCGTAAGCCATTGATATTACATCGTTGACTGTCGGACCGCGAGGCCGCCCGTCGACCGCGGCCGCCAATGCCGGGCGCCGGTGAAGCGAGGCCGACACGCGCGTTTCCGGTCGATAACCGACGGCTTCGCAACGGAGGAGGAAACACCATGGAGATTCGATACAAAACGGTCCTGGCCGGGGCGGCGCTGGCGCTGTCATTCGCCGGCGCGACCCCGGCGACGGCGGAAGAGCTGACCATCACCACGTCGGTGCCCAGTCTGGGCTTCCCGTTCTTCGTCCACATGATGAAGGAGCTGGAGGCCGAGGCCGAGGCGCTCGGCGAGATCGAGACCATCCAGTCGGACGGCCAGAACAGCACGGTGAAACAGACCGCCGACGTCGAGACGGCGATCGTACAGGGCGTCGACGGCATCGTCATCAGCCCGATCGAGGTCGACGCCATGGCGCCGGCGCTGCAGCAGGCGGTCGACTCCGGTATCCCGGTGGTCACCATCGACCGGCGGGTCGAAGGTGTGCCCGGCATTCTGGCCCATATCGGCGCCGACAACGTCGCCGGCGGCGAGGCGCAGGGCCAGTTCATCATGGACAAGTTCCCGGACGGCGCGACGATCGTCAACCTGCAGGGGCAGCCCGGCGCCAGCCCGGCCATCGACCGCAACGCCGGCGTCCACAACGTGCTGGACGAGGCCAGCGACATGTACACGTTCGTCGCCGAGCAGACCGCGTTCTTCGCGCGCGACAAGGGCCTGACGGTGACCGAGAGCGTCCTGGCCGGCCTCGACTCGCCGCCCGACGTCATTGTCGCCGCCAACGACGACATGGCGCTGGGGGCGCTGGAGGCGGTGACCGCCATGGGCCTGCAGGACCAGATCACGATCATCGGCTTCGACGCCCTGCCGGAGGCGCTGGCGAGCGTCCGCGACGGCGGCCTGGCCGGCACCATCGAGCAGTTCCCCGGCGGCCAGAGCCGCAGGGCAATGCAGGTGATGGCCGACTATCTGCGCACCGGCGCGGTGCCGATGGAAAAGGTGATGCTGCTGATCCCGATCGTCATCGACAGCGGCAATATCGACCAGGCCGAGCGCCTGGGCGAGCTGAACTAGCCGCCGGTCGGCAAAACCGCGGGCGACCCGCCCACTCCTCAACGCATGCGTTGAGGCCCCAATAGGGGGCAGGGAAGAACCACGTCAGTCGGTCACTGAATTCCCGCCCCCTGGTGTGGGGGGCCACTCCGCGGTCCCGATCCCGTCGATGAAGGAGAGCCCCCGCGAATGACCGGCCCGCTGCTTCGCATGAGCGGGATCGCCAAGCGCTTTCCCGGCGTCCAGGCGCTCGACGGCGTGGCGTTGGAGGTCCATGCCGGCGAGGTGCACGGGCTGGTCGGCGAGAACGGCGCCGGCAAGTCGACCCTGTTGAAGGTTCTCGCCGGTGCGCATCCGCCCGACGACGGAACCATCGACTTCGCCGGCGAGGAGATCGACCTGGCCAGCCCGCACGACGCCCAGCGCCGCGGCATCGTCACGATTTACCAGGAGTTCAACCTGGTCCCCAACATGACGATCGCCGAGAACGTGTTCATCGGCCGCGAGCCGGGCCGGGCGAACTTCATCAATTGGCCGGACATGGCGCGCCGGACCCGGGCGATCACCGGCCGGCTGGGGCTCGACCTCGACCCGATGGCGACCGTGCGCTACCTCAGCGTCGCCGAGCAGCAGATGGTCGAGATCGCGCGCGCCCTGTCGATGGACTCCCGCCTGATCGTGATGGACGAGCCGACCTCGGCGCTGAGCGAGGTGGAGGTCGACAAGCTGTTCGGCATCGTGCGCGAGCTCAAGGCGCGGGGGCTGGGCATCATCTTCGTCACCCATCGGCTGGAGGAGGTGATGACGATCTGCGACCGGTTCACGGTGTTGCGCGACGGCCGCCTGGCCGGCGGCGGCGCCGTCGCCGACGTGACGGTCAACGACATCATCGGCCTGATGGTCGGCCGCTCGATCGGCTCGCTGTTCGAGCGGCGCGAGGTCGAGGGCGTCGGCGCGGTCGCGCTGCGTATAGAGGGGTTGAGCCGCAGCGGCACCGCCCAGGACCCGCACGCCAACGTTCTGAACCACGTCACGCTGGAGGCGCGGCGCGGCGAGATTCTCGGCCTCGCCGGCCTGGTCGGCGCCGGGCGCACCGAACTGGCGCGGGCGGTGTTCGGCGCCGACCCGATCGACGCCGGGACGATCGCCGTCGACGGCCGGCCGGTCGCGATCCGCTCGCCGCGCGACGCGATCCGGCACGGCATCGGGCTGGTGCCGGAGGACCGCAAGCAGCAGGCGCTTTTCCTTGCCCTGGCGATCCGAACCAACATCAGCATCGCCGCGCTGGATGGCCTGCTGACCTGGCGCGAGTTCGTCGACGAGGGCGCCGAGTCCGCCCTGGTCGAGCGGTTCCGGCGCAGGCTCAATATCCGCATGACCAGTCCCGAGCAGCCGGTGGCCAACCTGTCCGGCGGCAACCAGCAGAAGGTGGTGCTGGCGCGCTGGCTGGCGCTGCAGCCGCAGGTGCTGATCGTCGACGAGCCGACCCGCGGCATCGACGTCGCCGCCAAGGCCGAAGTGCACCAGTTGCTTTACGACATGGCGCGCTCGGGCGTCGCGGTGATCGCCATCTCGTCCGAACTGCCGGAGGTGCTGACCATCAGCGACCGCATCGTCACCATGCGCGAGGGGCGGGTATCCGGCGAAATGGCGCGGGCCGAGGCGACCGAGGAGGCGCTGATGGCGATGATGACGTTGGACACGGCGGACGCGGCCGCCTGAGACCACGACGAGAGGAGGCGACATGGCGAACTCGACGAAGGACCACGCCGAACCGGTGCCGGCGGCGCCGCAATTCGATGCCTTCGGCTTCCTGGCGCGGTTCGCGCCGCTGATCTTCCTGATCGTCCTGATGGCGGTGTTCGCGATCCTGGAGCCGCGCTTCCTCAGCCCGCTCAATCTGTTCAACGTGATGCGGCAGGTGTCGATCTACGGCCTGCTGGCGATCGGCATGACCTTCGTGATTCTGACCGCCGGGATCGACCTGTCGGTCGGATCACTGATCGCGTTCTCCGGGCTGGCCGCCGCTCTGGTCGCCAAGGGCGGCCTGGAGAGCCGGTTTTCGGTCGGCGCGGCGCAGGAGGCGGCCGGCTATGGCTGGGGGCTGGCGGCGCTGGCGGCGATCGTCGTCGGCATGCTGTGCGGCGGCCTGCAGGGGCTGGCGGTCACCCGGTTGAAGGTGCCGCCGTTCGTGGTCACCCTGGGCGGCATGTCGGCGTTCCGCGGCGCCGCCCTGCTGGTGTCTGGCGGCGGCCCGATCAGCGGATTCAGCGAGTCCTACCGCTGGTGGGGTAACGGCAAGATCCTCGGCGACGTGCCGGTGCCCGTCGTGATCTTCCTGCTGTTCGCGGTGCTGGCCCACGTGGTTCTGCGCTACACCCGATACGGCCGGCGGGTCTATGCCGTCGGCGGCAACCCCGAGGCGGCGCGCCTGTCTGGCATCAACGTCGTCCTAATCGTCGCCAGCGTCTATGTGATCATCGGCTTCTTCGCCGGGCTGGGCGGGTTCGTGTTGTCGGCGCGGCTCAACTCGTCGGAGGCGGTGGCCGGCCTGACCTACGAGCTGACCGTGATCGCCTCCGTCGTGATCGGCGGCACCAGCCTGTTCGGCGGCGTCGGCTCGATCTTCGGCACGGTCATTGGCACCATCCTGATCGGCGTGCTGCTGAACGGCCTGGTGCTGATGAACGTGTCGTCGTACATCCAGCAGATCATCATCGGCGTCATCATCGTTCTGGCTGTCGCCTTCGACACCTTCGCCAAATCCCGACGACGAACCGCCTGACCGGGTGCGGCGGCGATCCGGCGGCGGCCCTCAATCGGCGAACACCTCCTCCAGCGCGGCGCGCATCACCGATGGGTCGGGGGCGATGCCGGTCCAGTATTCGACGCCGATGACGCCCTGGGCGACCAGCATGCCCAGCCCGTCGATCACCGTGCAGCCGCGCGCGGTGGCGTCGCGGACAAGGCCGGTCTTCGGCGGATTGGGGATCACGTCGGCAACGATCATCGCCGGCGCCAGTGTGTCGGGGTTGACCGCGACCCGCGCGTCGACGTCCGGATAGAGGCCGATTGACGTGGCGTTGATCACGATATCGGTGCCGGCCGGCACGTCGTAGTCGCCGCGCCACGGCACGAATTCGGCCCGCAGGTCCGGTGCCGCCGCCGATCGGACCTCGCCGTTGAGCAGGTCCGCGAGGTCGCGCCCGCGCCCCTCGCCGCGGTTGACGACGACGATTTGGGTCGCCGCGGCCAGCGCCAGCTCCACGCCGATCGCCCGGGCGGCGCCGCCGGCGCCGAACATCACTACCGATTTGCCGGCCGGATCGGTCAGCTGCCGCAGCGTCTCCACGAAGCCTTTGCCGTCGGTGTTCTCGCCGATCAGCCGGTCGCCGCGCCGCACCACGCAGTTGACCGCCCCCATCAGCGACGCCGACTCGCCCAGCCCGTCGAGATGGTCGATCACCGCGACCTTGTGCGGGATGGTGCAGTTGAACCCGGCGAACCCCATCGCCCGGGCCCCGCGGACCGCGTCGCCCAGATCCGCCGCGTCGACCTCGATGGTCAGGTAGCGCCAGTCCAGCCCGTGGTGCCGGTACGCCGCCTCGATCATCGCCTGGGTCGGATTCTCGGCGATCGGCTTGCCGAACGCGGCGGTCAGCTCCTGCTTGAAGTTCAGCTCCTTGGCCATTGTCGATTCTCCGGTTTGGCGTGCCGGCGCTCGGCGCCGCGGGCGACCGCGATTGTCCGCCCGCGCCCGGCGTATGGCAATATCGCCGGGCGTACCACCCAGGGCTATCGCATTTGGAGCATTCGGACTCTCAATGTTCTAGATGCCCGCTTGCGTGACCTCCTCACCTTGAGGATCTGCACGGATTTTCTCGTCCCGAGGGGGCCGAATGTCCGTTTTGACGGGCGAGGCAAACGCTTCAAGGCCAAATGCGATTCCCCTGGCGTGCCACCCGCCCTCAATCCCACCGCGCGGATTCAGCTTCTCCTGCAGGAGCTGTTCCAGCTGAGACAGAGCACGGAATGACGGCCATCGGCGCAGGCAAGCGGTCGGTCCCGCTTGACGGCCCGACGAGCGCGACGACTTGCGCCCAGACCAGGAATTTCCGCGATTGTTATTGCTTGGGCGACGCCCCCTCACCCTAACCCTCTCCCCAAGGAGAGGGTTAGGGGGCGTCGCCTGTCGGCCAATCTGATCTGAGGAACTCCGGCGTGGGTTCAACCCCGGCGGCACCAAAGGCCTGCGGCGCCACCGCGTATTTTTCCACTGCGTCCTCGTTCCAGGCGAGGCCAGTGCCCGGAATGTTCGGGATCGTCAGGCCCGGTGCAGTCATCGTTCCGTCTGCTCTGGGAAGTGGGCCGGCAAGCCCACCCGTCATAGCACGCCGCCGCTGGCACGTCTCCGCGCGCGCCTGATTGGCGTTGACCTGGGTCAAGCGTTTGGCGCCACGTCGGCGGTAACTGGCACGGTGCACCGATAATTCAATTCATGAAAGCTGATGTCAAAACCGTTCATTCGGCGGGCTTTTTCCTTTCCCTAGCCGACACCGCGCCGGCGGCCGCGGGCGGCGTCGCCGCGACCACCGGCGGGCGTTCCGGCAGCAGGCCGCGGGCGAAGCGCTGCATGACGATCTGCAGCAGCAGGCCGATCAGGAAGACGCGGATGTACGACGCCCTGGTGATCCATTCCGGCGGCAGCCGGTTGGTCACCAGCTCGGTCGCCGACCAGATCGTCCAGACCACCAGCGGGCCCAGGATGGCGCCGCGGTTGTTGCCGCTGCCGCCGACGATCAGCATCACCCAGACCAGGAAGGTGGTCATCAGCGGCTCGGTCGCGTCGGGGCCGATGAACTTGAACGAATGCGCCATTAGCGCGCCGCCCAGCCCCATGAACATCGAGCCGAACACGAACGCCTGCAGGCGGAACCGCGCCACGTCCTTGCCGGTCGCCGCGGCGGCGACGTCGTTCTCGCGGATCGCCCGCATCACTCGGCCCCACGGCGCGTTGAGGCCGCGCTCGATCGCCAGATAGGCGACCAGTACCAGCGCCACGACGATCGCCAGGAAGGCGAGCTGCGCCCAGGGCTGGCCCAGCGACTCGAACGGTCGCGGGATCGAGGCGATGCCGCGCGGGCCGTTGGTCAGCCAAGCCTCGTTCTTCAGGATCAGGCGCAGGATCTCGGCAATGCCGATAGTGGCGATGGCGAGATAGTCGCTGCGCAGGCGCAGGCAGATGCGGCCGACGCCGTAGGCGATGATCCCCGCCGCGAGCATCGACCCCGCCAGCCCCAGCGCGATCGGCAGGCCGAAACCGCCGAGATGGTTGGGGCTGTCGGGCGCGGTCAGCAGCGCCGAGGTGTAGGCGCCGATCGCGAAGAAGCCGGCGATGCCGGCGTTGAACAGGCCGGTCAGCCCCCACTGCACGTTGAGCCCGAGCGCGATGACCGCGTAGATGCCGCCCATGGTCAACAGGGCGATGACGTACATCATCGGGCCGAACAGGGCGTCGGGCATCAGAACACCCTGCCGCGGAACAGCCCGCTGGGCCGCCAGATCAGGATTGCGACCATCAGCCCGAACGCCACCGCCGTCTTGTAGCCCGGAGACAGCAGCGGCTGGTCGGTGATCCACGGATAGACCGACAGCTCCTCGGCCATGCCGATCACCATGCCGCCGGCGATCGCGCCGTACGGCCGGCCGATGCCGCCCAGGATCGCCGCGGCGAAAATCGGCAGCAGCAGGTTCCAGCCCATGTTGGGGTTGAGCTGGGTGTCGATGCCCAGGAACACCCCGCCGGCCGCCGCCAGCCCGGCACCGATCACCCAGGTCCAGGCGATCACCCGGGCGGTGTCAATCCCGGTCACCCGCGCCAGGTCGGGGTCGTCGCTCATCGCCCGCATCGCCTTGCCCATGCGGCTGCGGGTGAGGAACAGGTGCAGCGTCGCCACCAGCAGCACGGCGCCGCCGACGATATAGAAATGCCGCTCGGCGATGCGCAGGGCGTCGAAGAATATCAGCGGCCGCTGGATGCCGGTCTGGTACGACGTGATCTCCACCCCCCAGACTAGCTGCACGACGGAACGGACCATCAGCGTCACGCCGAACGAGGCGATGACCACGATGATCGTCGGGCCGGCGCGGAACGGCCGGTAGAACACGCGGTCGATGCCGACGGCGACCGCCGCGGTGCCCAGCACCGCCAGCGGCAGCGCGGCGATCGCCGGCCAGCCGAACCCGACGACGATGCTGAGCGCCAGGTACGCTCCCAGGGTCATCAGGTCGCCATGGGCGAAATGGGCGAAGCGCAGGATGCCGAACAGCAGCGACACCCCGATCGCTCCCAACGCGTAGATGCTGCCCAGCACCAGCCCAGGGATCAGATAGAAGTTGACGAACTCGAGCATGCGGGACGGTTGCCAAAGCGGTGGTTCGGCGTGACGATATCAGAGAATTTCACGTCAAGGCACGAAGACGCGAAGTGCCACGTTCCGAACGGATGGCCTAAACGCAAATCTCCCCTTGGAAAGGTGAGCCGATACCATCCGTTCGATTCAGAACACTAACTCGGCGGCTCCGACCAGATCACATCGGCGCCGTAGGCATGGAACACGGGATCCACGGTCACGATCGGCACTGCCTCGAGCCGGCACTGGGCAATCAGCATGCGATCGAACGGATCGCGGTGAGGGCCGGGCAGCGCGCCCGCCAGACGGGCATGGATGTTGGAGATGGGGAGCTCCGTCATCCGGGCCCGGCGCAGCAGGTCCGGTAGTCTATCGGCGACATCGCCGGCCTCCGGCAGTTTTCCAAGCCGGTGCTTGGTCGATATTTCCCAGGCCGACGCGGCGCTGACCAGCACCGTCGACTCGGGCTCGGTGATCACGTCACGGACCGCCGCCGGAAGCTTCGGATCGTCAAACAGCCACCACAGCAAAGCATGGGTGTCGAGCAGCACCGTCACTGCTGCCACGCGTCGATCTCCTCTGCGGGCAACGGCTCGAAGAATGCGTCAGTCAGGCGCCCCTCGGCGATCCCGGGCTGGCGCGGCGCGGGCCGGTCGATCGGCATCAGCTTGGCCACCGGCTTGCCGGCCTTGGCGATGACGATCTCCTCGCCCGCCCGCACCCGGTCGATCAGCTTGGAGAAATGCGTCTTCGCCTCATGAATGTTGATCTTGGTCATAAGAGAGCCCCCTCCGGGAAATAAGACTAGACTATCGGACTTAGTCCGAAAAGGCATATTTTCGACGAAGGCACGAAGACACTGGGTTGTTGATATTCACCACGCTGACGGCGCGGCAACTAAAACCTTTGCAGTCTAATGGCTTCGTGGCGAGTATTCATGTTTCACATTAGCCGCCCAGGAAGGATTCGGCCACCTCGCGGTTGGCCAGCAGATTGGCGCCGGTGTCGGTGAAGCGGTTGCGGCCGGTGGCCAGGACATAGCCCTTGTGGGCGATCTGCAGCGCCCGGCGGGCGTTCTGCTCGACCATCAAGATGCCGACGCCGGTCTGGTTGATCGCAACGATGCGCCCGAAGATGTCGTCCATCACCCGGGGCGATAGCCCGGCGGTCGGCTCGTCCAGCATCAACAGCCGCGGCGAGATCATCAGCGCCCGGCCGATCGCCACCATCTGGCGCTGGCCGCCGGACAGCTCGCCGGCCGGCTGCCGGCGCTTGTCCGCCAGCGGCGGGAACAGCTCGTAGACCCGGGCCAGCGCGCCGGCGATGTCGTCGCGGCGGACATACGCGCCCATCTCCAGGTTCTCGTACACCGACAGGTTGGGGAAGACGTTGCGCTCCTGCGGCACATAGGCCATGCCGCGTTGGACCAGCCGGTCGGGCGGCGTGTTGGTGATGTCCTCGCCGTCGAAGGCGACGCGTCCGCTACGGACCACCACCAGGCCGAAGATCGCCTTCATGGCGGTCGACTTGCCGGCGCCGTTGGCGCCGATGATCACCGCGATCTCGCGCGCCGCGACGTCCAGGTCGACGCCGTTCAGGATGTCCATCCCGCCATAGCCGCCGACCAGCCCCTCGGCCTGCAGCAGCGTCACCCGACCATCGCCTCGGTCTTGGCGCCGCCGCCCAGATAGGCCTCGATCACCGCGTCGTTGCGCTTGATCTCGTCCATCGTGCCCCGCGCCAGCACGCCGCCCTCGGCCATGACGATCACCGGGTCGCACAGCCGCGCGATCAGGTCCATGTCGTGCTCGATGACCCAGAAGGTGTAGCCGCGCTCGGCATTCAGCCGCTCGATGTCGGTCGCCAGCTCGGCCAGAAGGGTGCGGTTGACCCCGGCGCCCAGCTCGTCCAGCAGCACCACACTGGCATCGGTCATCATGGTGCGGCCGAGCTCCAGCAGCTTCTTCTGGCCGCCCGACAGGTTGCCGGCCAGCTCGAACGCCAGGTCGGTGAGGCGCAGGAACGCCAGCACCTCCTCGGCGCGCCGGCGGATCGCGGCGTCCTCGTCGCGGACCTGGCGCCACGACAGCCACGACGCGACCAGGCTCTCGCCGGTCTGGTCGCCCGGCACCACCATCAGGTTCTCCAGCACCGTCATGCGCGAGAACTCGTGCGCGATCTGGAAGGTGCGCACCAGCCCCAGCCGGAACAGCTGGTGCGGCTTCCACCCGGTGATATCGCGGCCCTCCAGCAGGATGCGTCCCGAGTCCGGCGCGAACAGCCCCGCCACGGTATTGAACAGTGTCGACTTACCGGCCCCGTTCGGCCCGATCAGCCCGGTGATCGAGCCTTTTTCGACCTCGATCGAACAGCCGTCGACGGCGCGGACGCCACCGAACGACTTGACCACGTTCTGGACGGAAATCATCGATGATTTTCACCACGATGACACAAAGACACGAAGTAGATTTTTCGCCGCGCCTTGGCGCGAAAACCAAAAAACTTCGTGTCTTTGTGCCTTAGTGGTGATTCTTGCATCTTTACGGCAAGCGCTGCTCAGGCCGGCGGCGGCAAGTATTCTGCGAACTGGCGTTCGACCGCCTTGGGGTCGAGCGCCAGGCCCATGGCGACGCCCGACGCCATGTCGCCGGGCAACACCTCCTCGGCGCCGACCGCGAGGCCGTGCACGACCGCCGCGGCGACCTCGGCCGGCGCCATTTTAGGCCCCTCGAAATTGCGCGTCATATCGGTGTCGACCGCGCCGGGCAGCACCGCCATGACGTGGGTCCCCTGGGCCGCCAGCTCGGCCCGGACCGCCTGGGTCAGCGACAGCTCCGCCGCCTTCGACGCGCACAGCGAGCCCATCTGCGGCAGGTTCATGTGGGCCAGTATCGACAGCATGTTGACGATCGTCCCGCCGCCATTGGCGTTCAGCACCGGGGCGAAGGCGCGGCACATCGCCAGCGTGCCGAAATAGTTGGTCTCGATCTCCGCGCGCGCGTTCGCCGTCCCGGCGATCGCCATCAGCGGGGTGTTGAAGTTCACCCCGGCATTGTTGACCAGCAGGGTCGTGTCGGCGGCGCCGGCGGCGGCCGCGGCGACGCCGTCGGCGTCGGTGATGTCCAGCGCGACCGGCACCAGCCGGTCGGGCGCCAGGGCCAGCAGGTCGCCCAGGGTGCCGGGGTCGCGCGCGGCGCAATACACCTTGGCCACCCCGGCGCGCAGCAATGCCCGCACCATCTCCGGCCCGATGCCGCGGCTGGTGCCGGTGACGAACGCGACGGCGCCGTCGAGGACGATCGCGGTGCCGCGGGCGAAGCGCCGGACCGCCGCCTTCGCGGCACCGTGCGCCAGGCCGATATCCTCGGCCACCACCACGCAGCGGAACCCCTGGCGGCGCCGGTCGAGCGCGAAGCCGACATGCGGCGTGAACAGGCCGCACGGCGTGCCCGCCCCGTCGCACGCCGCCTTGACCGCCTGCACCGCCGCCTCGTGCTCGGCGCCGAACTCCGGATAGGTGCCGAGCGACAGGGCGAGGTCGCCGGTGCCGACGAACACCAGATCGACGCCCAGCACCGCCGCGATCGCGACGGCGTTGGCCACGCCGGCCGCGGTCTCGATCATCACCGCCACCAGCACCGCGTCGTTGGCCGCCGCGGCGTAGGCCTTGAAATCCATCAGCGGCCGCACGCCGCCGCCCGAACGCACGCCCTGCGGCGGATACTTCGCGGCCGCCACCGCGGCTCGCGCCTGCTCCGCCGTCTCCACCAGCGGCACGATGACGCCCAGCGCGCCGGCGTCGAGCGCCGTACCGATCGCGAGAGCGGAATTCTCGGCGACCCGCACCAGCGGCGTCGCCTTCGCGCGGACGATGCCGATACCGTCCTCGAGCGAGCGGCGCTGCCACAGCCCGTGCTGGAGGTCGAACACGACCGCGTCGGGACCGGCATCGACAGCCAGCTCCGCCACCGAGGTCGAGCCCAGGCTCAGCCAGACGCAGCCGACGGTGTCGCCGGCCCGGATGGTCTCCAGCACCGGATTGTGCATGCGCCGCCCCTCCCCGCCGTTCGCACCGACGGTAGATCAAATCGCGCCGCGGTCACAGGGTCCCGCGGCCGGGTCGTCGTTGAACGTCGCGGCGCCGGGCGGCGGCCCGGCCGCGCACGCCGAAGAGATCGGCCACATGCACGGTCAGTGAGTCGGGCGGCCCACGCCCGCGGGCTCGTTTCTCACGCCCACGGTGATGGCGCGCTATGGCTCGTCGCCGATGATCAGGCGGGCGCCGCGCTCGAACGTGGCGTAAGACCACAGCCACTGGATCGCCACGATCAGCCGGTTGCGGATGCCGATCAGGAAGAAGATGTGGGCGAGGCCCCAGATCCACCAGGCCAGCCACCCGGTCAACCGCAGCTTGCCGAAATCGATCACCGCCGAGGTCCGGCCGACTGTGGCCAGGTTGCCGGCGGAGCGATAGCGGAACGGCGCCGGCCGCGGCTTGCCGGCGACCTCCGCGCGGATGACCCGCGCCACATACGCTCCCTGCTGCTTGGCGACCGGGGCGATTCCGGGCAGCGGCCCTCCGGCCGCCTCGGCGACCAGCGCGGTATCACCAATCACGAAGACGTTCGGGTTGTCGGGAACGCTGAGATCCGGCGCGACGCGAACGCGGCCGGCGTGGTCGTGATCGGCGCCGAGCCACCGCGCCGCCGGCGACGCCGCGACGCCCGCCGCCCACAGGATCGTGCGCGCCGCGATCCGCTGGCCGGCCAGAGTGACGCCGTCGCCGTCGCACTCGGTGATCGGTTGCTCCAGCCGTACCTCGACGCCGAGACGGCGTAGCGACCGCTCGGCGAACGCCGACAGCCGCTCGGGAAAGGCCGGCAGCACCCGCGGTCCCGCCTCGACCAGCACGATCCGCGACTCGCGCGGGTCGATATTGCTGAAATCGGCGGCCAACGCCCTCTTGGCCAGCTCGGCGATGGCCCCGGCAAACTCGACGCCGGTCGGGCCGGCACCGACGATCACGATGGTCAGCAGGCGATCCCGTTCCGCCGGGTCGGGCTCGGTCTCGGCGCGCTCGAACGCCATCAGCAGGCGCCGGCGGATCGCCGTCGCCTCCTCGATGGTCTTCAGACCGGGGGCGACGCGCTCCCAGTCGTCGTGCCCGAAATAGGCATGCCGCACGCCGGTGGCCACGACGAGATAGTCGTAGGGCAGACGCCGGTCGCCGATCAGCACGGCCCGCTGGCCCATGTCGATGCCGGCGACCTCGCCCAGCAGAACCCGGGTGTTGCCCTGGCGCCGCACGATGCGGCGAATCGGCCAAGCGATGTCGGCCGGCGACAGCGCCGCCGTCGCCACTTGGTACAGCAGCGGTTGGAACAGGTGATAGTTGTGCCGGTCGACGACGGTCACGTCGACCGGCACCGACGCCAGCTTTCTGGCCGCCGTCAGCCCGCCGAAGCCCGCCCCGACGATGACGACGCTGGGACGAAGCGGTGGCTCGGCGGAGGCTGAGGCCATGCCGCCATGGAACGATGCGGACCCGCCGTCGTCAAGCGCGTGCAAGACAATTAGGGGCAGGCGGAGCCCAATCGACAGCGACAGAATCGCCCACAATCCCTACCCCGCTCCTTCAAGCTAGCGAATGACGCGAGCATCCAATGGCGATGTGCCGACCAGCTAAAGCGGCCGCACGGCCACCGTGCCCTCGTCCGCCGCGCGCACCAGGGGATTGCTGAGCGGCCGGCCGAAGCCATCCGCGGCGATCTCGAAGACGTCGCCCGGCTCGGTCGTCACGCCCGCGGCGACGCTCAGCGTCGCGGTGCCGAAGAAATGCACGTGCACGTCACCCGGCCGCCGGAACATCGGGTACTTGAAGTGGTGGTGCTCCAGGTTGGCGATGCTGTGCGACATGTTGGCCTCGCCGCTCAGGAACTCGGCCTGCCACAGCACCGCCCCGTCGCGCAGGATCCGCGAAGTGCCGCGCACGTCCGCCGGCAGCCGCCCCGGCAGCAGCTCGGGCCCGAACGCGCACGGCCTGAGCTTGGAATGAGCGAGCAGCAGGTAGTTCTGCCGCTCGGTTACGTGATCGGAGAACTCGTTGCCCAGCGCGAACCCGACCCGCCACGGCGTGCCGTCGGGCCCGACGACGTACAGCCCGGCGATCTCCGGCTCCTCGCCGCCGTC
>JAZFQW010000154.1:0-3994 GCA_036445335.1 Alphaproteobacteria bacterium
GTCGCCGACGTGGTCGGCGCACGGCCGTCCGAGGTCGTCTTCAACTCCGGCGCGACCGAGGCCAACAACCTCGCACTGTTCGGCACGGCGACCCAGGTCGACCGCCTGATCGTATCCGCCATCGAGCATCCGAGCGTACTGGAGCCGGCGGCCGTACTGCGGGAGGCGGGGGCGGCGGTGGACATCCTGCCGACCGATGCCGCCGGGCGGGCCGATCTGGGCGTGCTCGACCGTATTCTCGCGCAAGCGCCGGCGCTGGTCTCGATCATGGCGGCGAACAACGAGATCGGCACGCTGCAGCCGCTCGCCGAGATCGGCCGGCTGTGCCGAAGCCACGGCGCGGTCTTCCACACCGACGCGGTCCAGGCGTTGACGACCCAGGCGGTCGACGTCGTCGAGGCCGGCGTAGACCTCTTGAGCCTGTCCGGCCACAAGCTCCATGGCCCGGCCGGCATCGGCGCGCTGGTCGTGCGCGGCGGACGATCGCTGCGTCCGCTGACCCATGGCGGCGGTCAGCAGGGCGGCCGGCGGCCGGGTACCGTCGCGGTCGCGCTGTGCGTGGGGCTGGGCGCCGCCTGCCGTCTGGCACTGGCGCGCCGCCTGCAGGATGCCGTGACCGTCGCGGCGCTGCGCGACCGGCTGTTCGACGCGCTCGGCGACGGTCTGCCCTCGCTGCGCCGCAACGGGCCGCAGACCGGCGTGCTGCCCGGGTGCCTCAATGTGACGCTGCCCGGCGTCGACGCGGCGGACCTGCTGCTCGATCTGCCCGATCTCGCGGTTTCCACCGGTTCGGCCTGCAGCACCGCGGCGGACACGTCATCCCATGTCCTGAGCGCGATCGGCCTGTCCGCGGCGGACGCCCATTCCAGCCTGCGCTTCGGGCTCGGGCGCGGGACGACGGCCCGGGACGTCGACGACGCGGCGGCGCGGATCATCGCAGCGCTGCGAGATCGAGGCCGTCCAGGATAGCGCGCAACTCCTCACCGAGGCGGTCGACGGCGAAATCGGCGAAGGCCTTGACCTTGGCCGAAAGCAGCCGGCGGTGCGGATAGATCACGCTGAGGTCCACCGGTTCGGGCGCATGCTCCAGCAGGACCGGCCGCAGCCGGCCCTGGCGAATGTGGTCGGCGACCTGCCACAGCGATTTCAATATGATGCCGTGCCCGTTCAGCGCCCACGTCGTCAGGACGTCGCCGTCGTCGGCGTCGAAGGTTCCGGATATCGGAATCGTGACCGGGCCGCCGTCGGTCCGCAGCGTCCAGCGAAACTGCTGCGAGCCGGGGAAGCGCAGCAGCAGGCACTGGTGGGCCAGCAGGTCGTTCGGAGACCGCGGCGTCCCGCGGCGGTCGAGATAGGATGGCGCCGCGCACAGCAGCCGCTCGCAGTCCATGAACTTGCGCGCGATCAGGCTGGAATCGGGCAGCATCGCCATCCGGATCGCGACATCGACCGACTCGGTCAGCAGATCGAGCACGTGGTCCGACAGGCGCAGCTGGACGGAGATCTGCGGATGTGCCGCACGGAACTCCGGCACAAGCGGCGCCAGGACGCGCCGCCCCAGGCCGAGCGGGGCGGTCACGCGCAGCGACCCGTGCGGCGTGCCGCCGGCGTCCGCGACGACGCCTTCGGCAAATTCCACGGCCTCGATGACGTCCTGGCACGCGTCATAGAAGGCCTGGCCCTCCTCGGTCGGCTGTACCCGCCGCGTCGTCCGGTTGAGCAGGCGCACACCAAGATGCTGCTCCAGGGACTGCATGCGGTGGCTGACGACCGCCGCGGACAGCCGCAGTTGCCGGCCGGCGGCCGACAGGCTGCCCTGTTCGACGACCCGCACGAAGACCCGGATATTCTCCAGAAGCGCCATTGCGTCCCGAATGCGAAGGTGACACGCCAGTTTATTCGGATATTTTTGAAAGTCATACCGAACTCTTGCTCATTCACCCGCGATGCCCGGCGGGTCTAACATCGGTCCGGAATACACCAACGCCCGGAGCCCTGAAGCGGGATCGGCGGTGCAAGCGCGGGAGGACCAAGGCACATGGATGCGATATTTTTGCAGTGGATCGACATGGTGATTCGTTGGCTGCATGTCATCGCCGGCGTCGCCTGGATCGGCAGCTCGTTCTATTTCGTCCATCTGGACCTCAGCCTGAAGCAGCGCGAGGGCCTGCCCGAAGGGGCGGGCGGCGAGGCCTGGCAGGTGCACGGCGGCGGCTTCTACAACATGGTCAAGTATCTGGTCGCGCCGAGCCAGATGCCCGACAGCCTGACCTGGTTCAAATGGGAGGCCTACACCACCTGGATCAGCGGCATGGCGTTGCTTGTCGTGGTCTATTACCTGGCCGCCGAGCTCTACCTCATCGACACCACCGTGCTGGAGCTGGCGCCGTGGGCGGCGGTCGCCATCAGCGTCGGTGGGCTGACGGTCGGCTACATCGTCTACGACCTGCTGTGCCGCTCGCGGCTCGGCCGCAGCGACGCCGCCCTGTCCGGCGTCGGCTTCGTATTCCTGGTCGCCCTCGCCTATGTCTTCACGCTGGTGTTCAGCGGGCGCGGCGCCTTCATGCAGATGGGCGCGCTGATCGGCACGATGATGGTCGCCAACGTCTTCTTCATCATCATCCCGAACCAGCGCAAGGTGGTCGCCGAGCTGATCGCCGGGCGCGAGCCCGACCCGACGCTGGGCTACGCCGCAAAACAGCGTTCGCTGCACAACAACTACCTGACCCTGCCGGTGCTGTTCGTGATGATCGGCAACCACTATCCGCTGGCGTTCGCCGGCCGGTGGAACTGGCTCATCCTGGCGATCGTGCTGATCCTGGGGGCGACGATCCGCCACTTCTTCAACGAGCGCCACAAGGGCGCGCCGACCCCGTGGTGGACCTGGGGGGTCGCCGTCGTCGGAATGGTCTTTATCGTTTGGCTGAGCTCGTTCCCGGCGGTGACCGCCGATCAGGCCGCGGCCGAGCCGCAAAGCCGGTTCGCCGAGGTCGAATTCATCATCCAGGGGCGCTGCAGCATGTGCCACGCCGCCGAGCCGCAGTGGTACGGCGTCGCGGAACCGGTGCTGTACAGCTTCCCGGTGGCGCCCAAGGGGGTGGTGCTGGAGACGCCGGAACAGATGCGTCTGAACGCCGTGGCGATCGGCGTCCAGGCGGTCCACACCCGCGCCATGCCGCCGGGCAACATCACGTTCATCGAGGACGAAGAGCGCGCGCTGCTGGCCGCCTGGATCGCCGCCGGCGCCCCGGCCTGGTAGAGAGGGCCGCACGATGTCGACAGCGCCGCAAAGGGCGATCCGGGGCCGCCTGCTCAGCTTTCTCGACGACCCCGCGGTGGCCGGCGAGGGGGCAAGCCACCGCTACCTGGACGACGGGCTGCTGGTGCTGGAGAACGGGCGCATCGCGAAGGTCGGCGAGGCGCGCGACCTGCTGCCGGCGCTGCCACCCGAGGCGACGGTCGATCACTACCCCGACGCGCTGGTCATGCCGGGGTTCATCGACACCCATATCCACTATCCGCAGACCCAGGTGATCGCGTCGTATGGCGCGCAGCTGCTCGACTGGCTGCAGACCTACACCTTCGTCGAGGAGCAGAAGTTCGGCGATCCCGACCACGCCGCCCGCATCGCCGCATTCTTCCTCGACGCGCTGCAGCGCAACGGCACGACGACGGCGGTCGTCTACTGCACGGTGCATCCGCAGTCCGTCGACGCGTTCTTCGCCGAGTCCGATCGGCGCAACACCCGCATGGTGGCGGGCAAGGTGCTGATGGATCGCGGCGCGCCGGAGGGGCTGCTGGACACCGCCCAGCGCGGCTACGACGACAGCAAGGCACTGATCGCGCGCTGGCACGGGCGCGGCCGGCAGCACTACGCGGTGACGCCTCGATTCGCGATCACCTCGACCGAGGCACAGCTCGACGCCGCCGGCGCGCTGCTGCGCGAGCACCCGGACGTCCATATGCAGACCCATCTCAGCGAGAACACCAGCGA
>JAZFQW010000155.1:0-4448 GCA_036445335.1 Alphaproteobacteria bacterium
CACAACACCGGCGTGCCGGAGAATCCCGACATCTTCGCCGACCCGATGCGGCACGTCACCTTCGTGACCTACGCCAAGTTCATGGGTGTGGCGAACTACATGAACGTCCGCCGCGACGTCGGCGCCGGGGTGCGCGGCCACGCCGCCGACGGGTCGGACATCGGCACGTTCCTGACGCCGACACTGCGCGAGCTGACCCACACCGCGCCCTACATGCACAACGGCGTGTTTGCGACGCTGGAGGAGATCGTCGCGTTCTACAACGCCGGCGGCGGCGACGATCCCAACAAGGACCGGCTGCTGGAGCCGCTGGGGTTGGCGCCGTCGGAATTGGAAGACCTGGTGGCGTTCCTCGAAGCGCTCTCCGGCGCGCCGTTGACCGGCCCGGAATTCGTCTGGGAGGACGACATCCCGTTCGGCTACGACGCCATCGACGACTGGCGCAACACCGCGAATTGAGGAGGGCGGCGATGACGATGCGCACGACATCGGCTACGATCGTCGCGGCGGCGGGGCTTCTGGCCGCGCTGGCCGCAGCGGCCCTGGCGGTGGGCGACCGGCCGGCCGACCTGGCCGCGCTGGGGCCGCCGCCGATCCCCCCCGACAACCCGCAGACGCCGGAAAAGATCGAACTCGGCCGGCTGCTGTTCTTCGACGGCAGGCTGGGGGGCGACGGCTCGGTCTCGTGCGTCTCGTGCCACCTGCCCAGCACGGGCTGGGCCTTTCCCGACGCCCTGTCGATGGGCTATCCGGGCTCGACCCACTGGCGCAACAGCCAGACCATCGTCAACTCCGCCTATTACGGCAAGCTGTTCTGGGCCGGCTCGTCGACGTCGCTGGAGGCCCAGGCACACTCGGCCGCGAGCGGCGCGGTCGCCGGCAACGGCGAGAGCGACATGATGGAGGCGCGGCTTGCCTTCATCCCCGAATACCGCGAGCGGTTCCGCGACGTCTTCGGCGACGAATGGCCGCGCATCGGCAACGCCTGGAACGCCATCGCCGCGTTCGAGCGGACGCTGGTGCAGACCGACACCCCGTTCGACGCGTATATGCGCGGCGACGACGACGCGTTGACCGTGCAGCAGCGCCGCGGGCTCGACCTGTTCGCCGGCCCCGCCGGTTGCATCCAGTGCCACGACGGGCCGCTGCTTAGCGACGAGCGCTACTACAATCTGGGCGTTCCGCCGGCCGAGCAGTGGGAAACCGACGGCCTGGCGCAGATCACCTTCCGCTACGAGCTGTATTCCAAGGGGGTGTCGGAGCAGCTCTACCGCGACACCAAGGACGATCTGGGGCTGTATTTCCGCACCAAGGAAACCGACGACATGGGCAAGTTCCGCACGCCCTCGCTGCGCTACACGCTCTACACCGCGCCGTATATGCACAACGGCGCGCTGGCGACGCTGGAAGACGTCGTCGCGTTCTACAACGACGGCGGCGGCACCAACGAGTTCGCCGCGACCAAGACGCCGCTGGTCCAGCCGCTCGGGCTCAGCGATGCCGAGATGGCCGATCTGGTCGCCTTCCTGGAATCGCTGAGCGGCTCGGAGATCGCGATGGAATTCCCCGACCTGCCGGACTACGCGCCGCTGCCACCGGCCCCGCTGGACTGAGAGAACGAGGACGCCACCATGAGCACGACATCGACGGCTGCCGACCGCGACGGCGCGACCGGGCATCCCTGCCTGATGCCGCGCCGCGAATTCCTGCTGACCTCGGGCATCGCCACCTTCACTGTGATGGTGATGCTCAACGGCGGGACCCCGCTGGCGCAGCAGGTGCCGGCGGCGGTGGCGACCTATCCGCGCAAGTTCGTCGCCAGGCTCAGCGACCTGCAGACCGACGTTCCGCTCGACTTCCTCTATCCCGACCAGGGCCAGTACGCCGAGTCGATGATCGTCAAGCTGGGCGTGCGGGCCGGCGGCGGCATCGGCCCCCGGCGCGACGTGGTCGCTTACAACTACACCTGTACCCACCAGGGCGGGCCGATGCAGGGCACCTACAAGGGCGCCGACAAGGCGTTGGGCCCGTGCCCGCTGCACTTGTCGACATTCGACCTGACCCGCCACGGCATCCTGATTTCCGGCCAGGCCTATCAGAGCCTGCCGCAGGTGCTGCTGGAGCTCGACGGCGACGACATCTACGCCATCGGCATCTTCGGCCTGGTCTTCGGCCGCTACGACAATCTGCAGGGTTAGGAGGGACGCACCATGGCCACGCCCTATTACGTCCCGGAGACCAGGGTTCCGCTGCCTCCGCCGGACGCCGACGTCATCACCACGGCCTGCGACTACTGCATTGTCGCCTGCGGCTACAAGGTCTATCGCTGGCCCGTCGCCGGCGGCAAGGAAGGCGGCCCGGCGGCCGACCAGAATGCCTTCGGCGAGGACTTCCCGGTGTTTCCGTTGGGTCCGTGGATCGCCCCCAACCAGCACAATATCGTGCTGCACAACGGCGAGCCGCACCACATCGTCATCCTTCCCGACAAGGAGACCGAGTTCGTTAATCCGGGGGGTGATTCGAGCATCCGCGGCGGCGCGATCGCCAAGAAGGCGTACAACCCGCAATCGCCGACCCGCGACCGGCTGAGTTCGCCGTTGCTCAGAATCTACGGAACGCTGATGCCGATGCCGTGGGACTTCGTGCTCGATATCGCCGCGGAGGTGTCGAAGCACGTGATCCGCACCCACGGCGCCAACGCGTACGGCATGAAGACCTATTCGTATCAGTACATGGAGAATACCTACGCCATCACGAAGTACGCGCTGCGCCATATCAACACTGCCAACTTCACGTTCCACGATACGCCGTCGGACGTCACCTCGACGCCGGGATTCCGCGACGCAGGCTTCGACAATTTCGCGCCCTCCTACGAAGACTGGATGAACGCCGAGACGCTGCTGATCTGCGGCACCGATCCGTACGAGACCAAGACGATCCTGTTCACCGACTGGATCATGCCCGGCATCCAGCGCGGGCAGAGGGCGATCTTCATGGTGCCGCGACGCACCGCCGGCATCGCCTATGCAGAGGCCAACGGCGGGCTGTGGCTCGACGTGATACCGGGAACCGACCTGCTGGTCGTCAACGCCATCGCCCGGCTGATCGTCGAGAACGAGTGGCAGGACGCCGACTGGATCCGCGACTGGGTCAACGGTCAGTGGGAGTCGTCCTCGGGCTTCGGCCAGGGCACTCGCAACACGCCGTGGCAGTGGCGCACCACCTGGGGGATGTTCCAGACCGCCGGCTTCGAGGACTGGCGCGACTGGCTGCTGGCGCAGCCGGAGTTCGAGCTGGCGCGGGCCGCGGAGGTCTCGCAGGTCGATCCCGACAAGATCCGCACCGCTGCGGAATGGATGGCCCGGCCGCGGGCCGACGGCAGCCGGCCCAAGACGTCGATCATGATCGAGAAGGGGTTCATCTGGTCGAACAACACCGGCAACACCCAGTCGATCAGCGCGCTGGGCATCATCGTCGGCGCCGGCGGACGCCCCGGCCAGGTGATCGCCCGCGCCGGCGGGCATCAGCGCGGCGGCCTCCGGGGCGGCCGCTATCCACGCAACAAGTCGCCGGAGAAGCTGCCCGGCCGGCGCCGCCGGGCGCTCGACACCGACCGCTATCTGGTGTCCGGGCACACCAGGCTGGCGCACGTGATCGGGACCACCTGGATCCAGTCGATGTGCGGCTCACAGGGGCTGGCGCGCCGGTTCGACGAACTGGTGGTGCAGAACCCGCACCAGGTGCGGTCGTTCGACCAGCAGGAGATCATCGATACCCTGAAGGCGCGCGCCGATTCCGGCGGAATGGTGGTGTTCGACCAGGACATCTACCTGGTCGACCCGATCGGCCACCGCTATGCCGACATCGTGTTCCCCGCCGCCACATGGGGCGAGGAGACCTTTACCCGGGCCAACGGCGAACGGCGCATCCGGCTCTACAACAAATTCTACGATCCGCCCGGCGCCGCCAGGCCGGACTGGTGGATCATCGCGCAGCTTGCCAGGCGCATGGGCTTCGACGGCTTCGACTGGCAGACCTCCAACGACGTGCTGGAAGAGGGCTCGCGGTTCAGCCGCGGCAGCCGCAAGGACTTCCACATGGTCAAGGTCGCCGCCCACCGCGAGGGCAAGACCCTGCACGAAAAGTTCAACGAGTTCGGCACCAACGGCATCCAGGGGCCGGTGCTGATGCTGGACGACGGCTCGCTGGTCGGCACCAAGCGGCTGCACGACACCACGCGGACGTTGCCCGATACCGGGCCGGCGGGCGCCAACGTGTTCAACAAGAAGCTGACCCACTTCAACACCCAGACCGGTAAGTGCAACATCCAGAAATCGCCGTGGTCGCTGTTCTCCGACTATTGGGAATGGCTCAATCCGCGAGACGACGAGCTGTGGTGCACCGCGGGCCGGATCAACGAGCGCTGGCAGTCCGGCTTCGATGACCGG
>JAZFQW010000156.1:0-9143 GCA_036445335.1 Alphaproteobacteria bacterium
GTGGTCAACAGCACGGCGCGCAGCCGATCGGCCGATCCGTCGATCACCGCCGCGAGCAGCGGCCGGCGCGTCGCCAGCCCGTCGATCGTCGTCACCAGCACGATCGAGTCGTTGATGATGATGCCCGACATGCCGATCAGCCCGACCACCGAGAACATGCTGAGCGGCAGGCCGTGCCAGTGGTGCCCCCAGATCATGCCGATGACGCCGAACGGGATGACCGCCATGACGACCAGCGGCCGGGTCCACGACGCGAAGATCCACGCCAGCGTCAGGTAGATGCCGGCGAGGCACAGCCCGAAGCCGAGCGCGGCGTCGCTGAGGAAGTCGTGCTCCTGCTCCGCCAGCCCGCCCAGCCGGTAGTCGACGTCGAAGCGCGCCGCCAGGTCCGGCAGCAGGGTGTCGGCCAGGGCGCGGGTGACCTCCGCCGCCGCCTCGGCGTCGTCCTCGGCGATGTCGCCGGTGACGGACACTACCTGCAGGCCGTTCTCGCGCCGGATCGCCGAGTAGCCGAGCCGCGCGTCGATCTCGACGATCTCGCTCAGCGGCACATAGCCGCCGCCCGGGGTGCCAAGCCGGGTCTGGTAGAGATACGCGTGGGTCAGCTCGTCCTCGGGCGCGGCGACGCGGATCTCCGCGGTGCGCGCGCCGATCGCGAACTCGGCCGCCTCGATGCCTTCCAGGCGGTCGCGCAGCGCGCGGCCGACCGCGTCGGTGGTGAAGCCCAGCGCCTCGCCCAGGGGGGTGAGGGTCAGAATCAGCTCGGTCTTGTCGTAGGCCAGCGTGTCCTCCAGGGCGCTGACGGCGCGGAAGCGGGACAGCTCGACCTTCAGCGCCTCGGCGGCCGCCTTCAGCGTCTCGGAGTCGGGGCCGGTCAGTTCGACGTCGATCGCGTCGCCGCCCGGCCCGGAGCGATGACCGCGCAGGGCCAGGGTCTCCAGCAGCGGGTGCTGGCGGATCTCGTCCTGCCAGTCGGCGATGAAGGCGAAGGCGGAGTAGGGCCGCTGGTCGGGGTCGATCAGCTCGACCGAGAAACCGCCCAGCAGGTCGCGATCCTTCGCGTCGGCGCTGTGGAGGCCGCGGCCGGCGGTGCCGCCGACGGTCGCCAGGGCCGACACCACCGGCGCCGTCCCGTGCTGTTCGGCGAAGCGGGCATCGACCGCGTCCAGGGCGCGCCGCATCTCGTCCAGCATGGCCCTTGTGTCGTCGCGGGTCGCGCCCGGCAGCATGGCGATGTTGGCGCTGATCACGGCGCGCTCCGGCGCGTTGAAAAACCGCCAGCGCACGGTGCCGTCGACGAACAGCGCGGCGGACACCAGCAGCAGCATCACCGCCGCGCCCACCACCGGGTAGCGCGCCGCGATGGCCAGCCGCAGCACGCGCCGGAACACCCGTTCGCGGAACCACACGAAGCCGCGGTTGAAGGTCCGGCTCGGCGCGTCGTACCACGGCGAGCGCTGGTTCGCCGCCAGCGCGTGGCGCATGTGCGCCGGCAGGATCAGGAACGCCTCGGCCAGGCTGGCCAGCAGCACCACCGCCACGGTGAACGGGATGTCGAATATCAGCCTGCCGAACCGCCCGCCGACCGCGGTCAGCGCGGCGAACGCGATGATCGTGGTGATCGAGGCGCTGAACACCGGCGCCGCCATGCGCCGCGCCGCCGCGACGGCGGCGTCCGCCGGCTTCATCCCGTGACGGGCCAGGTGGTCGGCGTGCTCGCCGACGACGATCGCGTCGTCAACCACGATGCCGAGGCACAGGATCAGGGCGAACAGCGAGACCATGTTCAGGGTCAGGCCGAACGCCCACATCAGCGCGATGGTCGCCGCCATGGCGGTCGGGATGCCGGCGGCGACCCAGAAGGCGGTCCGTGCCGACAGGAACAGGAACAGGAAACCGAGCACCAGCACCAGCCCGGTGGCGCCGTTGCGCACCAGGATTTCGAGCCGGTCGCTGACCGCCTCGGCGCGGGTCCGGGTCAGGATGATCGTCACGCCCGGCGGGAGGGTCGCGCGCATCTCGTCGACGGTCCGCGCGACCAGCGCCTGCAGGGCGATGGTGTCGCCGTCGGCGCCGCGCTCGACCCGCAGCACGATGGCGGGATCGTCGCCGCTGTAATAGGCCGTGCCGCGTTCCACGCCCTCCAGTTCGATGGTGGCGACGTCGCGGACCAGCAGCTTGCCGCCGTCCGGCAGCGACCGGACGGCCACGTCGCCCACCGTCGCGGCGTCGCGCCGCTCGGTCCCGGTGCGCACCCGGGTCGCCCGGGTGCCCAGATCGCCGGCGGGGTCGCGGGCGCTCTCAGCGGCGATGGCGTCGGCGACGTCTCTCAGGGCGAGCTGGTGCCGGTGCAGCATCGCCTCGGGCACCGAGACGCGGATCACCGGTTCCGCCACGCCGCGCAGGCTGGTGCGGGTGACGCCGGCGCGGAACAGTCGCGCCTGAAGCTCGTCGCCAAACCGGGTCAGCTGGTCGATGCCGACCGGCCCGGAAATCACCACGTCGGTGATCCGGTCGCGGAACGCGCCGCGCCGGAAGACCGGTTGTTCGGCGTCGTCGGGCAGGGTCGTGACGCCGTCGACCGCCGACTTGACCTCGTCGACCGCGCGCTGCATGTCCCAGCCCGGCTCGAACTCCAGCGTGATCGTCGCGCGGCTCTCGCGGGCGACCGAGGTGATCTCCGTTACGCCCTCGACGGTCAACAGCTGCGGCTCCAGCAGCGCGATCACGGCGTCGTCGATATCCTGCGGGCCGGCACCCGACCACGCCACGCTGACGGTCACCACCTCGATGACGATGTCGGGAAAGAATTGGGTGCGCAGCCGCGTGCCGGCGACGACGCCGGCCACGATCATCAGGAGCAGCAGCAGGTTGGCGGCGGTGCGGTGGCGCACGAGATAGGCGAACACGCCGCCGACGCTGGCGCTCGCGCGCAGCCCGGTGAGGTCCATCAGCCGTCCTCCGCGCGCCGCATCTGAAGCCGTTCGACCAACCCGCGCGGCACTTCCGGCTGGGCCAGCAGGTCGAGCAGTCGGGTCTTGCGCTCCTCCGGTATCCGCTGGTCCGCCTGCAGGAAATCGATCAGACCCTGACGCTGGTCGTCGTCGAGCGCGATCCGATCGCCGCCGCCGGCGACCGAGGCGCCGGCCGGTGCCGCGATCACCCGCCCGGTCGCGGCCGCGGGCCCCGGCGGCCCCGCCGGCGCGGCGCGGACCCTTGTGCCGCGCCCCAGCTGCGGCGTCCGCTCGGTGACGTAGGTGGCGCCGAACGGCGCCGACGCCACGATCAGCATATCGCCCTGGCGGCGCAGGATAGTCGTCTCGACCTCCTCCAGCCGGCTCTCGTCGTTGACCACGAGCAGCCGCCCGGCGCCGTCGGTGGCGGTCGCCGGCACGATCGCGACATCCGGCAGCGGCGGCTCGGCGATCGTCACCGTCACGAAATCGCCCGGCCGCAGGACCGTATCGCGCGACGCGTCCAGCCTGGCGTAGACCATCCGCCCGGTGTCCCCGGCGGCGATCACGGCGCCGACGCGCTCGATGCCGCCGCCGACCTCGATCGTGGTCTCGCCGAGATCGAGCGCCGCGACGACCGGCGCCTGCCGCAAGGCGCCGGCGTCGTCGAGCAGCCGCGCGAACTGCGCGTTGGAGACGCGGAACGCGACATCCAGCGCGGTCAGGTCGATCAGCGTGCCGAGGCTCTCGTTGGCCGACATGCGCCGGCCGATGGCGGCGTCGACGTCGCTCAGCAGCCCGGCGAACTCGGCGGTGACTCGGGTCTCGCCGAGGTCGCGCGCCGCCTCGTCGCGGGCGATCGCCGCGCGCTCGATGGCGCGTGTGGCGCGGTCGACCCGGTTGCGCGCGCTGACCAGCGCAAGCGAGCGGTTGGCGACGGTCTGATCGGCTTGGGCCAGCGCCAGTTGGGCCTCTTCCACGGCGGCGGCGGTGGCGATGTCACGCTGTTGCAGCTGGCGCTGGCGGGCCAGCGCCTGACCGCGCAGCGCCTGTTGCGTCGCGGCGGCCGCCAGCTCCTCCTCGGCGCCCGCCAGCGCCTCGACCGCCTCCTCCTCCTCGGCGCGCGCGTCCAGCAGGGCGACCTCGGCATCGGCGAGGCCGGCCTGCGTCGCCGCCGGGTCGATCGCGAACAACAGCTCGCCCCGGTCGACGGCGGCGCCGTCGCGAAAGGCGTCGGAGAGCTCGACCAACCGGCCGACGGTTGCGGCGCGCAGTTCCAGCGTCCGCCAGCTCAGGATCTCGCCATAGGCGGTGATGACCGGCTCGGCGGTGACCCGCTCCAGCGTCGCGACATTGACGACGAAAGTCCGCTCGCGGGCGCCGTCGGGCTGCCGAGCCTCCTCGACGTCGCGCGCCTGCATGATCCGCGCGACGCCGATGGCGACGAAGCCGACCGTGACGGCAAGCAACAGCAGACTGGTAAGGCCGCGTAGAAGAAAGCGCATGCGCGTTTCAAGTCGCTGTTTCGGTGGGCGCCGACGACGCGATCCCAACGGTAGTGCGCGCTTGTCGCCAAATTATGTCAACGGCAGGGACCCTGTCGGTCCGGCGCGTGGGCCGGCGGGCTGACCCAGCGCGGCCAGCAGGATCGTCGCCGGTCCGAGCCCCACGAGCGACGGCACGCGCCGCGCGACCAGCGCACCGGCGAGCGCGGTTCAACGCCGACGGACTGGCCGCATGAATGCTGACCGTCTTCGACTTGTTCAGAGGGTTCGGCAGCTATGACCCTGCTACGCCACCGGTTCCAGCGACACCACCAGCCGCTGGTCCAAGGCCGCGAAGGCGGCGTCGAACTGGCCCGGCCTGCTGGCGTGCCTGGGGTTCAGCAGGCGTGTGACAACCGACGGCTGGACGCCCATGCGGCGGGCCAGGTCGGACGGGCGGACGTCGGCCTGCCGCAGGGCCAGGTACAGCGCCGCCTTGGATCCGATCAGCGAACCCGGCGCCGCGGTGGGCCGGCCGCGCGCCGGCGATGGCGCGGGCAGGTCTTCGCGGTTGGCGATGCGGGCGGCCAGGGCTTTTTCCAGGCAGTCCGCGGCGTTCGCCAACGCCTCGGCGCGGGTGTCGCCCCAGGTGTTGGCTTCCGGCAGACCCGGGAAGGTCACCGCGAAGCCGTGTTCGGCCGGCGGCCCTTCGGCCATTTCGGTCAGGGTGATCGGGTAGATGAACCGCATGTTTGTCTCCAACCTTCAACGGACTTCACTGACTTGTTTCTACGTCAACGCGTCGGCCAGCAGGCCAAGCTGATCCAGCATCAGCCGCACGTAACCCGGTTTCAGTTCCCCCAGCTTAACGGTCGTCCGCCGATTGCCGACATAGACGGTGCCGTGGCTGCCCTTGCCGCGGCTTTCATCCCAGCGAAATTCCGGGTCGTTCTTGCTGGCATAGCGGCGAAGACGGGAGACGAACCGGGCGCGTTTCATGGCGTCCGTATTATACACTTCCGTAATATGGGCAACGAAGAACTTATACAGAAGTGTAAAATTTCGGACGTCATGGGGCAGATTTCGGATGTCAGATCAGGACGGTCGTGCGGCACGGCCCACGTCTGACATCCGACTCCTGGCAGCCGATGGCCGGCGATGACGACCGTCCGGATGGGTCGATCGACGCCAGCCGGCCGTTGTCGGGCGAGGGCGGGCGGCGGCGCAGCCGGGCGACTGAGAGGCTTGGCGACGGGCGCCCGGGCGATGCGTCGTGTCAGCAGGGCGTCATGACGGTGGCCGCGCCACCAATTGCCTGCCTGTTCCGCCACGCCTCGCGTTGATAGGGTGCGGCGGCGGCAACGGCGAGGCGGACCATGGACCCATTCGAACGGATCTACCACCGGGCGGTCGAGCGCAAGGGGGCGGCGGCGGCGCTCGACGCGCTGTTGCCGACGTGCAAGTCGGCGGACGAGCTGGCGGCGGTGCCCGACGACCGCTACCTGTCGGCGATGACCAGATGCGTGTTCCAGGCCGGGTTCGTCTGGCGCGTGGTCGAGGCGAAGTGGCCGCACTTCGAGACCGCGTTCGACGGCTTCGACCCCGGCCGCATCGCGCTGATGGACGACGCGGCGCTGGACCGGCTGCTGGCCGACCCCGGCATCATCCGCAACGGCCAGAAGATCGAGGCGACCCAGCGCAACGCCAACTTCGTGCTGGAGATCGCCAGACGGCACGGCAGTCTGGCGCGGTTCATCGCCGACTGGCCGGTCGACGACATCGTCGGGCTGTGGGCGGCGCTGAAGACCCGCGCCAGCCGGCTGGGCGGCAGCTCCGGGCCGCTCTTCCTGCGCACCATGGGCAAGGACACGTTCATGCTGTCGCGCGACGTGGTGCGCGTGCTGGTCGACCAGGGCGTGGTCGACAAGGCGCCGACCTCCAAGCGCGGCCTGGAGGCGACCCAGCTTGCGTTCAACCGGTGGCGGTCGGAAAGCGGCCGCCCGCTGTGCCAGATCAGCCGCATCATCGCCTGCAGCGTCGATTAGGGGTCCAATGATGGTGTGCGGCGCGTTGCGGATTTGCTGGGTCGGGCCCGAGGTACCGTCGTATTGACCGTCCGTCCCGCCGCTGGCGCCAGTTCCCCGGTTTCGCGGGCGCACGGGCTGATGGTGGTCTATGCGTTCCTGGTCAGCACGTCGTTTCCGGTCGGCGCGGCGATCACCGATGCGCTCGACCCCGTCGTGCTGACCTTCGTCCGCTTCGTCATCGCCGCGGCGCTGTTCGGACTGCTGGCACTGATCGGCGAACGCCGCGCCTGGCCGGGGCCGCGCGATCTTGGCCGGTATGCCGTCATCAGCGCGTCGATCGTGGCGTTCTTCGTGGCGATGTTCGAGGCGCTCAGATGGACCAGCGCGGTCAGCACTGGCGCGCTGTTCACTCTGGTGCCGCTGATCAGCGCGGGCGTCGCCCTGGCGCTGTTGCGCCAGACCACCGGGTGGCGCCAGCTGGCGTTGATGGCGCTCGGCGGCGCCGGCGCGGTGTGGATCGTGTTCGACGGGTCGTTGGACCGGCTGCTGGCGCTCGAAATCGGCCGCGGCGAGGTGATCTTCCTGCTCGGGTGCCTGGCCTTCGGCGCCTATTCGCCGCTGGTCAAATGGCTCCATCGCGGCGAAAGCGTCCAGGATATGGCCTTCTGGACCATCGCGGTGGGGGCGGTCGCGCTGGGGCTGATCGGCGCGCCGAAGATCGCCACGACGGCGTGGGGCGCGGTGCCTGCGGGGGCCTATCTGGGGATCGTCTATCTGGCGGTTTTCAGCACCGGCGTCACGTTCCTGATCGCCAAATACGCCAGCGTCATCCTGCCGCCGTCGAAGGTGATGTCGTATACCTATCTGACGCCGGTCTTCATCCTCGTCATCGAATTCGCGCTCGGCCGCGGCTGGCCGGGCGCATCGGTCACGGTCGGCGTGGTCGTGACCGTCGCCGCGACGCTGCTGTTGCAGCGGGTGTAGCGACTCGCCGCGCAGACCGCGGCCGGTGTGAGAGTTGCGGACTAGCCGGGTCGCGCCCGGTCGACGGGATGTCGCTGTGGGTTTTTCGATTCAATACTGGTTCCTGGCGCCCGACCGGTAACGGGTTCGTGAACACGGCGCCACAGGACCGCGTCGAGTGCGAATGAAATTATCCGACGCAGGGGCTGCCTCCGTTGATATAAAGTTACAGAGAGTTGCCCAATTCGTTAACAAAGAGTAAATTCTCATTTCAGCGTATGGGGCAAAAAAAATATTCCAGGCCATCCTGTGTTAATGCGGCGTTAACCTTCTTAGTCCACCATGGGAACGGTATCGTGATACTGCGAAGACTTGCAAGTAGTTACAGCAGTCATCACATTTAGTCAGAGACGTTAAACCAATATTTTACCACTATAGGGTAATTATTGTGTATGGCGTCTACGGCCTCTTGGAGGCGAGCCCACAGACTGGCCCGCTGATGGCCGGAAGGAGGATGGCATGATTCGTCTGCTCAAATATGTGTCCGCCACGACGATGGCGCTCGCGGTCTTTGCCTCCGGTACGGCGATGGCGCAGCAACAGCGCGTCCCGTGCGGCGAGCGCGCCGCGATCATGACGCACCTTGAAAACGGCTATTCCGAGAAGCCGGTGGCCATGGGGCTCGACGCCCAGGGCCGGGTTCTGGAAGTCCTGGCCGCCCCGTCGGGTACCTGGACGATGCTGGTGTCGACGCCGGGCGGGATGACCTGCCTGATCGCCAGCGGGATCGCCTGGCAAGAGCTGGAGCTGGTAATCAACGATCCGGCGGCCTGATCCGACGGTCGTCTTGTCGATGGCCGGCGTGATCCGACCCGGCCATTGATCGGCGATCAGTCCCCCGGCGTCGAGCGCCGGGACGGACGCTTGGGTTTCTTCGCCTTCCGGGCACGCAGCGCGGCGGCGAACGCCTCGCGCGCCCAGTCCACCAGGTCCTCCTGCTCCTCGAATATCTCCGCCGGCGCTTCGTAGTAGGCCATTGCCGATGGCCGGTTCGCGAACGGCCGGAACGGAGCCGCGCCGCGCGCCTCGTAGGCCGCGCGGTTGCCCTCGTCGACCTTAAGGTACAGCGTCTCGCTTGCGATCAGCGCGAACATCACGCCGTCCATGAAGATGCCGTGGCCGCCGAACATCGGCCGCGCCGTCACCGCGCCCAGCGGTGCCAGCCGCTCCACCACATAGTCCGCGTATTCGCTGCGCCGCGCCATCACGGGAACTCCCTCACCGGCGGTCGTCGCCGCCGGTTGCCTCGGCGAAGATCGCGCCGAACGGCGGCAGGGCGATCCTTGGTATAACACGGTCGCAAACCGCCTCGAATCCGTGTCCGGAGAGCGGACGCCAGGCGCCCTCGACGGCGAGCCGGCCGGGCGCGGAGAGCAATACCGGCGTTGCCACCACCGAGATGTATTGATATTCAAGCAATTATGGAAATGAACGACGCGTTGGCGGTGCTGGCTGCGCTGGGGCAGGGGACCCGCCTGGCGATCTTCCGGTTGCTGGTGCGCGCCGCACCCGACGGGCTGGCGGCCGGCGAGATCTCGGCGACGCTGGACACGCCACCGGCGACGCTGTCGTTCCACCTGGCCCAGCTCGGCCACGCCGGACTGGTCACCGCGTCGCGGCGGGGTCGGTCGATCCGCTACAGGGTCGCGTTCGCG
>JAZFQW010000157.1:0-3181 GCA_036445335.1 Alphaproteobacteria bacterium
GGTGCGTCACGCCGCTTGCCCGATGCGACGGCATCGCGCCGCGCGGCGTTCCTGCGCTGTCGGCGCGACAGCGCCGCGCAGACCGTGGCCAGTATGAGAAGTGCGGACTGGCCCGCCGCCTCTCCAGGCTCGTCGTCGCCGTCGCCGCGCTGCCGCTGCTGGGCGGTTGCGCCAACACATCGTACGGCTGGTCCTGGTACCTGTTCGACCCGTCGACCGAGCGCGGGTCCAACAACCTGATGTTCCTGGCCGGCGGGTTCTGGTCGACGATCCAGATCTCGGTCCTGGCGATCCTGCTGTCGACCACCGCCGGTCTGGTGATCGCCATCCTGGGCATGTCGAAGAGCCGCACGGCGCGGATGATCAACCGCGGCTATGTCGAGTTCATCCGCGCGATCCCGCTGCTGGTCATCGCGCTGTGGGTCTATTACGGGCTGCCGATCATGCTCGGCATCCAGCTGTCGGTGTTCGCCGCCGGGCTGCTGGCGCTGGCGCTGGGCGACAGCGCATTCGAGGCGGAGGTGTTCCGCGCCGGCATCCAGTCGATCGAGAAGGGCCAGACCGAGGCGGCGCGCAGCCTCGGCCTCAAGGGATGGCAGATCATGCGGCTGGTGATCCTGCCGCAGGCGATCCGGCGCATCCTGCCGGCGCTGGGCAACCAGTTCATCTACGTGCTGAAGATGTCGTCGTTGCTGTCGGTGATCGGCTACCAGGACCTGACCCGGCGCGCCAACGAGCTCACCGTCACCGAATACCGGCCGCTGGAGATCTACACCATCCTGGTGCTGGAATACCTGGTGCTGATCGTCATCGTCTCGTGGCTGGTCCGGCAAATGGAACACCGCCTGGCGCGGGCGGGGTAGACGCCGGGCGGGATCAGAGCGCTAGGAACGCCCGGTAGTCTTCCGCTATGTCGTGGGCTGCGGCGGCGACCAGCTTTTCGCCGTGCTCGGCCCTGGCCAGCGCGGTGTCGGAGCCGACGCGGCCGTCGGAGAACCGGCGTCGGTAGTCCGCCGCCTCGAAATAATTGTCGTCGCCGTGCTGCAGCCCGTCGTCGCCCAGCGGCGCCGGCGGGTCGAGCGCCACCCGCCCGATCGCGTTCGGAAAGGCGTGTTGCGTGATCGCGACCTCGCTGGGGGTGGCGTGGAACCCCTCGCCGTCGCCATAGAGGTCGTGCCGCAGGGCATTGACCGCAGGCGTGTCCCACCAGCTCCTGAGGCGCGTGCGCAAGGGCGCGCCGGCGCCGCCGAAGCTGGCGTCCGCGTGGACCTCGTGGAACGCCGTCTGCACCGGCGCGACGTTGCCGCCGTGGCCGTTGACCACGTAGATGTGGCGGAAGCCGTGCCGCGCCAGGCTGCGCATCGTATCCACGACCACCGCGATCAGGGTGCCGGGCCTGAGCGCCATCGAGCCGGCGAAGCCGAGATGGAAATGGGCATTGCCGACGGCGATGGTCGGCGCCACCAGCGCGCCGGCGATCTCGCCCACGCGCAGCGCGACGGTCTCGGCGCACAGCGCGTCGGTGCCGATCAGCCCGGCCGGACCGTGCTGTTCGGTCGACCCGACCGGGATCACGATCCCGGTCGAGCGCTCGAGATACCGCTCGACCTCGGGCCATGTCGCCAACTGCAAGCGCATCGCGGCCTCCAAGAACCGGCCCGTGGCATGGGCAGGCCACCGGACAGCGTACACCACGTCCGTCCCCTTGGCAGCCGTGGCGCCGGCGTGCTTCACTCGTCACTGCCGCAGATCGACGAGGGGAGGCCATGGACGACCGGCACCGGTCCGACGCCGGATGGACGACGGGGCGGTCGCCGCTGGCCGATCCGGCATGGTCCTACGTCGACAAGGACTCGCTGGACGCGTTCCGCGCGCCCGACTGGACGCGGCTCAACCGGCAGCGCGGGCCGTACTACGCCGACCAGCAGGCGCGGCAGGCGCTCGACCTGCTGACCGCCTCGCGCGACGCCGCCAGCTTCGGCTACCTGATCAGCAACTACCAGCACGGCCTGCAGACCGCGACCATGCTGATGGAGGCGGGGCACGACGACGAGGACATCGTCGTCGCGCTGTTCCACGACATCGGCTTCATCACCTGTCCCGGCTGGCACGGCGAGTTCGCCGCTGCGCTGCTGGGCGCCCATGTGTCGGAGCGGAACCACTGGATGCTGCGGCGGCACACCGTCATCCAGCAGTTCGACGTCATCGACCATCCCGACCACAACCAGTCGCCCGAGGCGCAGCACGCCTACCGGCACGAACGCGACAAGTGGCGCGGGCACCCCCATTTCGATTGGGCCGTCGAGTTCGTCGACACCTTCGACCAGCGGGCGATCAGCCCGACCTGCCGCACCGCGCCGATCGAGGTGTTCGAGCCGATGGTCCACCGCATCTTCGCCCGCCCGCCGCGGCCGCCTTCGGTCGACTGACATGATCGCCTGGATCGCGACGATCGAGCCCGACGAGGCGGAGGGGGTGCTGAAGGACCTTTACGCCCAGGTGACCACGCCGCACGGCACCGTCGACAACGTGATGAAGGCGCACGCGCTGCGACCGCACACAATGGCCGGGCACTTGGCGCTGTACCGCAGCGTGCTGCACAACACGGACAACACGCTGCCGTTCTGGTTCCTCGAACTGGTCGCCAGCGTCACCAGCATCGCCAACGACTGCGCCTACAGCCTGGCGCACCATTGGGCCAACGCGCGCCGGCTGATGATCCGCGACCGCGTCGCCGACGCGGATAAGGCCGACGCCATCCTGGACGATTTGAGGGCCGGCCGGCCGGAGGCCCATTTTTCCGGCAAGCAACTGGCACTGCTGCGCTATGCGCGCAAGCTCACCACTGAGGTCGGCGCCATGGAGGAGCGCGATATCGAGGCGCTGCGCGACGCCGGCGCCGACGACGGCGACGGCGAGATACTCGAGGTCAACCAGGTCTGCGCCTATTTCAACTATTCCAACCGGCTGCTGAACGGCCTCGGCGTCACCACACGGGGCGACGTGATCGGCTATTACCCGCAGGAGGGCGCATGACCGATGCATCCTACGCGACCGCCAAGGCGATCGATGCCAGCGCCATTCCGGTCATCGATATTGGCGCTCTGCGCGGCGGCGGATCGCAAGCGGTCGCCGAAGTAGCGGAGAAGATCCGCGAGGCGTCGGCCACGGTCGGCTTCTT
>JAZFQW010000158.1:0-14339 GCA_036445335.1 Alphaproteobacteria bacterium
GGCTGGAAGTCGCGGCGGACCGACGCCTTGCTGAAGACATTCGCCGATGTCGGGCCCGATGCCCTGATCGTCGAGACGTTCCCGTTCGGTCGGCGGAAATTTCGCTTCGAGCTGGCGCCCCTGTTGGACCTGGCGACGCGGACTCGGCCGCGGCCGCTGATCGCCAGTTCGGTCCGCGATATCCTGGTCGCCAAGACCGATCCCGGCAAGGTCGCCGAAATGGCGGCGATGGCGCGTCGTTGGTTCGACCTGGTGCTGGTCCACGGCGACCCGGCGCTGATCCGGTTCGAGGCGAGCTTTCCCCTTGCCGACCGCATCGCCGACCTGATCCGCTACACCGGCTATGTGTCGCCGCCGCGCGCCACCGCAGCGGCGCCAGACGGGGTCGGCGCCGTAATCGTGTCGGTGGGTGGCGGCGCGGTCGGCGAGGCGCTGCTGCGCGCCGCCGTCGCGGCGCGGCCGGCGACCGTCCTGGCCGATGTCCCATGGCGCCTGCTGGCCGGCCCGGACCTGCCGCACCCGGTGTTCGACGATCTGCGCCGCATGGCGCCGGCGGGCGTCGTCGTCGAGCCCGCCCGGCCGGATTTCGCCGGGCTGCTGGCGCGCTGCCGCCTGTCGATCAGCCAGGCCGGCTACAATACGGTGATCGACGTCCTCGCGGCGGGCTGTCCGGCCGTGCTGGTGCCGTTCGCCGCCGGCGGCGAGACCGAGCAGCGCGACCGCGCGGCGCTGCTGGCGGCGCGCGGGCTGGCGCAGGTGGTCGATGAAGCCACGCTGTCGCCGGCCAGCCTGGCGGCCGCGGTCGACGGGGCGATCCGGCTGCCCCGGCGGGCGCCGGCGATCCGGCTCGATGGCGCCGAAACGACGGCGCGGCTGGTTCTGGAGGCGGCGCGGCGGGACCGATGATCCGTCCCGCCGGGCGCCGAGCGTCGCCACGCTGTCACGGTATAGCCCTAGCGCCATAGCCGGCCCTATAATGGCGCCGGACACGCACCGGGCTGCCTATGAACCAGACAATCCTCCGAGGCCCCGAGCCGCAGGCTGCGCGCGCGACTACCGAGGCAGCGGACTGGGAGGCGTTTGCCCGTGAACTGGATGACTGGACCCGGTCCGGTCGGCGCGCGACGTTCTGGTGGCGGGACGACGATGCTATCGACGCCACGCCGGCACTGGACCGTCTGCTGCGACTGTCGGCCCGCCATCGTGCGCCGTTGGCGTTGGCGGTCATCGCCAGGGACGCGACGCCAGCCTTGGCGGCCCGGGTCGCGGCCGGCGCAGACATTCATGTCCTGCAGCACGGCTGGGACCATCGCAATCATGCGCCGGCCGGGACGAAGAAGGCCGAGCTGGGGGACGATCGGCCGGACGCGGCGCTGTCGGCGGCGTTGGCCGAAGGCCGCCGGCGGCTCGTTGGCCTATTCGGCGAGCGCTTCGTTCCCGTGTTGACGCCACCGTGGAACCGCATCGGCCAGCGCGCCCAGGCGCTGCTGCCCGGCCTGGGTTATCGCGGCCTGACCACCTTCGGCGCGCGCCGTGCCGACGACATCGACGGCCGTGTCAACACCCATTTGGACATCATCGATTGGCGCGGCACCCGCGGTTTCGCCGGCGACGCCGCGTGTCTGCGGGTGGTGATCGACCACCTGGCGGGCCGCCGCGCCGGCCGCTACGACTCCGCCGAGCCGACCGGGCTGTTGACCCATCACCGCGATCACGACGCCGGATGCTGGCGCTTCGTCGCACGGTTCCTGGCGACGGTCGACGGCCACCCGGCGGCCGACTGGCTGTCGCCGGCCACCTTGTTTCCCGGCGACGGAGCAGGGCATTGAGCCTCCACCGGTATCCGTTCGACCGCCAGCGGGCCGACCTGGTGCGCGGCGGCGCCGGCTTGGTCTTGACTGGGCTTCCGCTGGCGCTGTTGGACTTGCATTGGGGCGTCGCGCTGATCTTCGCGCTGGCGGCGGCGCTGTTCGCCTCGTTCGTCGCGCGCACCGCGCAGCGCCATTTCACGGTCTACGAATCCGGCGATCAGGGCATCGTGGCGAACGGCCCGCTGGGCGGCGCGATCGCATGGACGCAGCTTTCCGCGCTCAAGCTTCACTTCTATTCCACCCGCCGCGACCGCGGGGGCGGCTGGATGAACCTGACGCTCAAGGGCGGCGGCAAGACGCTGAAGCTCGAGTCGACCCTGGGCGGTTTCGACGCGATCGTCGATCGGGCGGCGGAGGCGGCGAAGACCAACAAGCTGATGCTCAACGAAACGACGATGAACAACCTTGCCGCCATGGGCGCCGTCGTGCCGACCGCCGACGCCGATGTAGCCCAGGCGGACGACGCCGGTTCGCCGGTCGGCGAGGAGCAGCCGGGCGGAGGGCTGCGGTGATGGCGGCTAACCTGCTGACGGTACGCGACCTCAAGATCCGGTTCACCGTGCCCGGCGGCACGATCGAAGCCGTCAAGGGCGCATCGTTCCGGGTCAAGCCGGGCTCCACCGTGGCGATCGTCGGCGAAAGCGGTTCGGGAAAGTCGGTCATCTCGCAGGGCATCATGGGCATTCTGCCGCGAGTCGGGCGGATCGCCGGCGGGCAGATCCTGTTCGACGATCCGGAGCGGCCCGGCGGTCCGATCGATCTGGCGGCGCTCGACCCGACCAGCCGTGCCTACCGCGAAATCCGCGGCGGGCGGATTTCGATCATCTTCCAGGAGCCGATGACCTCGCTGTCGCCGCTGCACACCGTCGGTAACCAGATCAACGAGGCGATCCGCCTGCACCGCGACGTCTCGATGCGCAACGCCAGCGAGCTGAGCAAGGAGATGCTTGGCCTGGTCGGCTTCCCCGATCCCGCCAAGGCGCTCAGGACGTATCCCTTCGAGCTGTCCGGCGGCCTGCGTCAACGCGCCATGATCGCCATGGCGCTGGTCTGCCGGCCCGCGCTGTTGATCGCCGACGAACCGACGACGGCATTGGACGTCACGATCCAGGCGCAGATCCTGAAGCTGCTGTCCGACCTGCAAAGCGAGCTGGGCATGGCGGTGTTGATGATCACCCACGATCTCGGCGTCGTCGCCAACATCGCCGAGGAGATCGTGGTGATGTATCGCGGCGAGGTGATGGAGGCCGGCACCCTGGACCACATCTTCCGCGACCCGCGGCACCCCTACCTCAAGGCGCTGTTACACGCGGTGCCGCGCTTTCACATGAAGCCGACCGAGCGGTTGGTGCCGATTCGCGAGATCGAGTCGGCCGGCGGACAGTTGCTGCGCGAGACCACGGCATGGCCGGAGGGCGCCGACGCCGCCGGGCCGCTGTTATCCGTGGAGGGCGTGTCGAAGACCTACACGATTCGCAAGAGCGGCCTGGTGCCCGCGACCGGTTCCATGCTGAAGGCGGTCGACGATATCAGCTTCACGATCCGCCGTGGCGAATGCGTTGGGCTGGTCGGCGAGAGCGGCTGCGGCAAGACCACGCTGAGCAAGATCCTGATGCGGGCGCTGATGCCCGACTGCGGCAGCGTGACGTTCAACGACCGTGGCAAGCTGATCGACGTGCTGGCGCTGAAAGGCCAGGAATTGAAGGCGTTCCGCCAGCGCATGCAGTTCATCTTCCAGGATCCGTTCAGTTCGCTGAATCCGCGGATGACGGTCTTCGATATCGTCACCGAGCCGCTGGTCATCCATCAAAATGGCGACCGCGGGGCGCGCGCCGAGATGGCCAAGGAGCTGATGAAGGTCGTCGGGCTGGACATCCGCGCCCTGCAGCGATACCCGCACAGCTTCTCCGGCGGCCAGCGGCAACGCATCGGCATCGCCCGCGCGCTCGCCCTCAGGCCGAACCTGCTGATCTGCGACGAGCCGGTATCGGCATTGGATGTATCGATCCAGGCCCAGGTGCTGAACCTGCTGAAGGACCTGCGCGACGAGTTGGGCCTCACCTACCTGTTCGTCAGCCACAATCTGGCCGTGGTCGACTACATCGCCGACCGGATCATGGTCATGTGCATGGGCAGGCTGGTCGAATTTGCGCCGCGCGAGGTGCTGTTCCGCAACCCCGTCCACCCGTACACCAAGGCCCTGCTGGCCGCGGTCCCCCATCCCGATCCCGGGGAGCCGCTGGACCTGCACGCGCTGATGGATGGGCGCGCGTCGGAGCCGGAGCAGTGGCCGGCGCCGTTCACCGTCGCGCCGGACACGCGGCTGTCGATGATCGATATTGGTGACGAGCACTTCGTCCGGGCCCATGATCAGGCAGATCTGTTGGAGGTAGCATCATGATGCGATCGAAACGCCTGGCGCTGGTCGCCGGTACGGCAGTCGCGGCGGCCTGGCTGGCCACCGCACCGGCCACCCTTGCCGTCGAGCCGGTCGAGACGGCGATGTTCGAGTCGGCGGTCGCGTCGGGATCGTTGCCGCCAGTGGCCGAGCGGGTGCCGGCCAACCCCGTCGTGGTCGACCTGTCGGCGGATGGCAAGACCGCCGGCCAGCCGGGCGGCGAGATCACCTGGCTGGCCCGGCGTTCCCGCGATATCCGGATCATGAACGTCTACGGCTACGCCCGGCTGGTGGGCTATACGCCGGACTTCCAGTTGGCGCCCGACCTGCTCGAGGCCATCGAAGTCGAGGAGGGTCGGATCTTCACCATGCACCTGCGGCCCGGACACCGCTGGTCCGACGGCGTCCCGTTCACGACCGAGGATTTCCGGTACCTCTGGTTCGACATCGCGCAGAACGAGGAGCTCAAGCCGTTCGGCCCGGACGTAAGGCTGCTGGTCAACGGCGAGCCGCCGGTGGTCGAGATCATCGACGAAACCACGGTTCGCTATACCTGGTTGGCACCGAACCCCGAATTCCTGCCGGCGCTGGCGGGTGCCCGGCCGATGTACATTTATGCGCCGGCCCACTATCTCAGGCAGTTCAACGCCGCCTACACCGACCCCGAGGACCTGGCGGCGGCTGCCGAGGCGGCGGGCGCGCGCAATTGGGCGGCGATGCATACCCGCCTCGGCAATCTGTACGAGGCGTCCAACATCGATCTGCCAGTGCTGCAACCGTGGGTCAACCGCACGGCGCCGCCGTCCGAGCGGTTCATATTCGAGCGCAACCCGTACTACCACCGCATCGACGAAGCCGGCCACCAGCTGCCTTACATCGACCGGGTGATAGTGAACATCTCCGACAGCTCGCTGATTCCGGCGAAGACCGGTGCCGGGGAAAGCGATCTGCAGGCCCGCAGCCTAAGGTTCGACAACATCACCTTCCTGAAGGAGGGCGAATCGCGCAACGACTATACGGTGCACCTGTGGCCGACCGCGCTCGGCGCCGAGATCGCGCTCTATCCCAACCTCAACGCCGACGACCCGGTCTGGCGCGAACTCAATCGCGACGTCCGCTTCCGCCGTGCCTTGTCGCTGGCGATCAATCGCGACGAGATCAATGCGGTGATCTATTTCGGCCTCGCGACCCCGAGCAACAATACCGCGCTGCCCAACTCGCCGTTCTACGATGCGGAGCGCGCCCAGCGCTGGGCGACCTTGGACATCGAGCAGGCGAACGCGCTGTTGGACGAGATGGGCCTGTCCGATCGCAACGGCGACGGCATCCGGCTGTTGCCCAACGGCAGGCCTTTGGACGTCATCGTGGAAACCGCCGGCGAGCGGACGGTCGAGGTCGACGTGTTGGAGCTGATTCGCGACACCTGGCGCGAGATCGGCGTGGCGCTTTACACCAACACGTCGCAGCGCGACGTGTTCCGAACACGGGTGTTTTCCGGCGAAATCGCCATGTCGGTGTGGTTCGGCATGGACAATGCGCTGTTCACACCCGATTCGGTGCCCAGCGAGCTGGCCCCGGTCGACCAGAACTGGCTGCAGTATCCCAAATGGGGCCAATACGTGCAGACCGCCGGGGACGCCGGCGAGCCGCCTGACATGGATTTCGGCGTCCGCCTGATGGAGCTGTACGACGGCTGGCGCACCTCGATCGATCCCGACGAGAAGGCCGCGATCATCACCGAAATGCTGGACATCCAGGCCGACCAGGTGACGTCGATCGGCATCCTCCAAGGCGTGCTGCAGCCGGTGGTGGTCAGCAATCGCCTGCACAACGTGCCGGTGGACGGGATCTACAGCTGGGATCCCGGCGCCCATTTCGGCCTGTACCGGCCGGACACATTCTGGCTGAGCGAGTAGTCGGCGCACTCCGGCCGTAGGGAACCGAGAGAACGCCAATGCTCGGCTACATCGCGCGGCGGATCCTGATCATGATACCGACCCTGGTGGCGATCAGCGCCGTCAGTTTCGTGATCATCCAATTGCCGCCGGGCGACTTCCTGACGACGATGATCAATGAGCAGCTGAGCCGCGGCGAGAACGCGGACATGAACCAGGTCGAGCTGCTGCGGCGCACCTATGGGCTGGATCGCCCGTTGGTCGTGCAGTATTTCTCATGGCTATTCGGGATCCTGCAGGGCGACTTCGGCTATTCGTTCGAGCATGAGCTGCCGGTCAGCGACATAGTCGGCGACCGCGTGTTCCTCACTATCGTGCTGACCGCCGCGACCACGATCTTCATCTGGATCGTCGCCTTCCCGATCGGCATCTATTCCGCCACGCACCAGTACAGCTGGGGCGATTACGGCCTGACGTTCCTGGGTTTCATCGGCCTGGCGACGCCAAATTTCCTGCTGGCGCTGGTGCTGCTGTATTTCGCCAACGTGCAATTCGGCATCTCGATCGGCGGGCTGATGGACCCCACCTACATCGACCAGCCGATGAGCGTCGGCAAGTTCGTGTCGGTGCTGCAGCATCTGTGGGTGCCGGTGATCGTGATCGGCACCTCGGGCACCGCGGCGATGATCCGGCGGCTGCGCGCCAACCTGCTGGACGAGCTGCAGAAGCAGTACTACATCACCGCCCTGGCCAAGGGCCTGCCGACGCGGCGCGCGCTGTTGAAATACCCCTTGCGCATGTCGCTCAACCCGTTCATCGCCGATATCGGCAGCATCCTGCCCGAGCTGCTGTCCGGCTCGATCATCGTCTCCGTGGTGCTGGACCTGCAGACCACGGGTCCGATCCTGCTGCGCGCGCTGCAGAGCCAGGACATGTTCCTGGCCGGGTCGTTCGTGCTGCTGCTGGCGGTGATGACGGTGATCGGCGTGCTGCTGTCCGACCTGGCCCTGGCGATGCTCGATCCGCGCATCCGCATGGGTGGCGGAGCGACGAAATGACGACCGCCGCCAGAGGGTCCAAAAAGCCGTCGGACATCGACCACTATGTCAACAGCGCCGACTGGAATCCGGCGATCGTCGAGACACTGACCGCCAAGCAGGAAGAATACTACCTGGCGTCGCAGTGGAAGATCATGTGGTGGAAGCTGCAGCGCCACCGCCTGGCGATGATCTGCGGGGCGATCCTGGCGTTCTTCTATGCGTCGGTCGGCTTCGTCGAAGTGCTCGCGCCCTACAACCTTACCACCCGCCACCTGACTCACATCTACGCGCCGCCGCAGCGCATCCACCTGGTTCACGAGGGCCGTTTCGTCGGGCCGTTCACCTATGGCTACGGGTTTCAGCTCAACCTCGACACGATGCAGCGGGAATATACCATCGACACCCAGGACGTGCAGAAGATCCGGATCTTGTGTCGCGGCGACCCGTATGAGTTCTGGGGCGCGATCCCGGCGCGGTTCCATTTATTCTGCCCGGCGGAGAACGGCACGCTGTTCGTATTCGGCACCGACCGGTTGGGCCGCGACATGCTGAGCCGGATGATTTATGCCGGGCGCATCTCGTTGTCGGTCGGGCTGATCGGCATCTCGGTCAGCTTCCTTCTGGGCATCATGGTCGGCGGTCTGGCCGGCTATTACGGCGGCTGGGTCGACAACGTCGTCAACCGGATCATCGAGATATTCCAGAGTTTTCCGCAGTTGCCGCTGTGGATGGCGCTGTCCGCCGCGCTGCCGGCGAACTGGAGTCCGATTCTGATCTATTTCGGCATCACCATCATTCTGGGCCTAGTCGACTGGACCTCGCTCGCGCGGGCGGTGCGTTCGAAGCTTCTGTCGCTGCGCGAGGAGGATTTCTGCACCGCAGCGCAGTTGATGGGCGCATCGCCGCGGCGGATCATCGGCCGTCACCTGATGCCCAGTTTCATGAGCCATCTGATCGCCTCGGCGACGATTTCGATCCCCGGCATGATCCTCGGCGAAACCGCGCTGAGCTTCCTCAATCTCGGCCTGCGGCCGCCGGTCACCAGCCTGGGCGTGCTGTTGAAGGAGGCGCAGAACATCAACGTGGTGGCGCTGTACCCGTGGCTGATGATGCCGGTGGTGCCGGTGATCCTGATCGTCCTGGCGTTCCAGTTTCTGGGCGACGGCCTGCGCGACGCCGCCGACCCCTACCGATAGTTTCGAGAGCCCGTATGGGTTGGTCCGCACTTCTCACACTTGCCACGGTCCGCGTCCCGTCCAGGCGAATTGGGTCGCCAGGAGAAGTGCGGGTTAACGTGCCATCACCACCAGGTCGATGGAGTCGTCGACTCCGTCGACGTGGGCGCCGTCCAGGCGATCCCGGCCAGCCGCTCGCTCGTAGCCTTGGGCCACCGCCACGTCGACCATGGCGGCCGTGGTCAACCCGGCGGCGGCGGCCGCCTTGTTGTGCTTTTCCAGCTTGGCGGCGAGGTTCACCGCATCGCCGATGACGGTATATTCGAGCCGGGACGAATCGCCGACCGCGCCGAACACCACACGGCCGTGGGCGGCGGCGGCGTTGACCCGCAACGGTGTGGCGAAGCCCTCCTGCGCACGGAATTCGGACCACGCCTTCGCCGCGTCGAACACCGCGTCCATCGCGCGCAGCGCGTCGGCGGCATAGCTGGCGGACGGGCTGGCCGCTCCGAAGGTCGCCATGATGCCGTCGCCCAAGAACTTGTCGATGCTGCCGCCATTGGCCTGGATGACCGGCACGATATGCGCCTGGTAGCCGGCCAGCAGGCGGATCACGGCGCCCGGCGGAATGGTCGCCGCGAACGGCGTGAACCCACGGATGTCGATCATCACCACGGCGGCGTCGCGCGCCTCGCCCTCGCCGGCCGCGATTTCCACGTCGGCATGGGTGATCGCGCGGGCGATCTCAGGCGCGAAGAACCGCTTCAGATCGTCGGCTGCGGCGCCCTCGCGCACCGCCGTCACCAGCAGCTTGCGCGCCCGGGCCAGCGCCAGGGTCAGTACCAAGGTGACCACCAGGATCGAGATGACCTTGTCGAACTCGGCGCCCAGCAGGATCTTGTTGCCGGTCAGATACTGGATGTAGTCGCGAGTGACCATGTCCATGCTGAAGTCCTTGAGCACCGCATAGCCGACCAGGCCGAGCCAGCCGAGCGCCGCGACGATACCCGCCGTCAGCACGAATCGGGGGTCGAATCTGAGCGCCCTGAGCGAGATGAATATGAACACGTACAGCATCGTCGGCGCCTTCAGGTAGAATGACGGCGGCTGCTGATACTGGATGTGAATACTCCAGATCAGGCCGATCAGCAGCGCCATGTCGGTGGCGATCGACAGGTCGAGAAACCAGCCGGGGGTAAACCGCCGGTAGGCCAGCGCCAGCCGGACGATCGCGAACAGCAGATAGCCGCCCAGCACCCAGGGGACCGGCTGGACCGCGTCGACCGGGATGTCGGCCGGCCGGGGAGCGACCGAATAGAGCGTACCCAGGGTGAGCACGATGGCCAGTTGGACCCAGCCGATGACGACCTCGCTGTGCTCCTCCTGCGCGCGGATCGCGGCGCGGACCCGTTCCGGCAACTGCTCGACCGGTTCGCTCTTGCGGCCGCTACCATCGGTCACGCGTGCGGTCAACTCGCCGACGTCCAGCGTCATGGTTTCAACCCCGTGCCTGCATGAAATTGTCGACAGTCTATCGCCGCCGCCGGCGCACCGCCTGTCAAGCCTGCGTGAAACACCCGCGAGGCGCCGCAGGCCCGCATCTTGTATCGGCCACGACGGTCGATTACAGCGGTCCGATCGGTGCCGCCGTCTTGGTCAGCCACAGGCTGGTCTCGACCGCGCCGGCCAGCAGCGGCAGCCGCCCGGCCACCGAGTCCGCGACCAGCCCGGCCATCCGGGTGGCGACATAATGGCTGGCGAACAGCGGCTGGAACCCGCCGCCGCCCAGCAGGGCCGCGACCGCCTGTTGCTCATTGTAGCCGCGCCACCGCCAGTCGGGGAAATAGTCGTCCGGCAGGCAGACATCGTGGATATGAACCAGCACGCCGGCCGGCAGCGCCGGCAACACGCGATTGAACACCATGTCGACGTCGCTGCCGGGCACGGCGATGTGGCTGGAATCGACGAACAGGATGTCGCCGGACGCGAGCGCGGCAAACGGCGTCAGCCCGGCCTCCTGCACTGTCGTGCGAATGCAGCGAACCGGCAGTCCCGCGATATCGGCGCGCGGCTGCGGATCGATCGCGGTGATTTCGGCGTCGATCCCTTCGTCGGCAACGGCGCGGGCCAGGAACCGGGTGGAGTGGCCCGACCCGACCTCGACAATGCGGCGCGGCCGCCGGGTGCGGACGATGACATAGCACGCCGCGCCGTCGAGGCGGGCGAACCAGCCCTGGGTCCAGCGCGGCGCCGGGGGCGGCCCGCCGCCAATCGCCTCCAGCGCGGCCGAAAAGGCCTCCATCGCCGCCAGCAGGCGACGGAATTCCGGCTCGGCGGCGGCGAATAGAAATTCGAAGGGGCGATAGGCCGGCAGTGTGCCGGGCACCAGACCGGCGTGCCGGTAGGGAATGAAGAACCCCCGCCGCGCCACCCCAAGGACGGTCAGAAGGCCCATCCGCAGCAGCCGTAGGCGCCTAGAGAATTTCATTGCGTAAGCGAATCGGTTCGAAACGCCCTATGCCGGCGGTCGGGTCTAACCCGCATCTCTCACTCTGGCAATGGTCTGCGCGGCGCCGTGACGAAGGCCTCGACCGTAGCGCTGCTACACTGTTCGGCCATTTCCTGGCGGCTCGGACCGCTCGGACGCGACGCAGACCATGGCCGGTGTGAGAGATGCGGGCTAAGGATGCAGCACCATGCCTTCCATGGCCACCAGGGTGCCTGGCCGCGCGGCCTCGGCGTCGGCGGCGACCCGGTCCATGAAAGCGTCGTCGTGATGCGGATCGTGGTGGAACAGAACGACTCGCTTGACGCCGGCGGCGTCGGCCAACTTCAGCGCCTCCTGCCACGTCGAGTGGCCCCAGTTCACGTGCTGGGGATATTCCTCGTCGGTGTAAGTGGCGTCATAGACCATGATGTCGGTGTCGTGGACGAAGTCGGCGATGGTGGTGTCAAGTTCGCCCGCCCTGTGTTCGGTGTCGGTGATCACGCAGATGCTCTTGCCCGCGCGGTCGACCCGGTAGCCGCAGGCGCCGTTTGGGTGGTTCAGCCGGCATGTATTGAGGGTGACGCCCGGTGCCAGCTCGATCAGCTTGGCGCATTCGAAGTCGTGGAAATGACTGGTCGAAAATACGTCGATGGGCACCGGGAACAGCGGCGCTATCATCATGTCGCAGATCACTTCCTTGAGCGTCCTGCCGTCGGTCAGGTGGCCGGCCCAGAAGTGAACCGCGGTGTCGGCGAGATAGGCCGGCTTGAAGAACGGGATGCCGCAGACATGGTCGAAATGGGTGTGGGTCAGGAACACGTTGGCCCGGTCGGGCTTCTCCGCCGCCAGCTCCATCCCGAGGCCACGGGCGCCGGTTCCGGCATCGATGACGATCAGCTGGCCGCCGCAGCGAATCTCCAGGCAGGTGGTATTGCCACCGTATCGCACCGTGTCACGGCCGGGGGTGGCGATGCTGCCGCGCACGCCCCAGAACTTGATGAAGAAGTCGACCTGCTCGTTCATCGATCGCGTTGGCTCGCCCTTGCCTTGGGGATCCTGGCAGCGCCGCGCACCGTCGCGTACGGGTCCCAAATCTGGCAGGCGGAATGACCCGAGTCGAGACAAAAGGCAACATCCCCGCCGTTGCCGCCGGCCGCCGCGGCGGCATCGCCAACCGTGCCGTAGCGACCGCTGTGGCGACCGCTCGGCCATGCCGCGGCGGCGCGGACACGCCTGCAAATCGCGATATCCGGCAACCGTCCGCACGCCGTGTCGCCGGATTTCGCCGCGCTGTCGTGAGTGTTATCGATCCGGTTCATCGCCTACATGACGCTGGCGCCCGGCGCCGTGGCCGGGCCTGATAGGCCGAAATCCAAGCACGAAGGCGCCGAGTCCACCTGTGACGACCGTCACACCCCTGGTTGTTCGGCCGGCCGCGCGCCGATCAGGGTACCAGGCGATAGCCGCCCGGTTCGGTCACTAGGATCTCGGCGTTGGATGGGTCTCGTTCGATCTTCTGGCGCAGTCGATAGACGTGGGTCTCCAGCGTGTGGGTGGTCACGCCGGCATTGTAGCCCCACACCTCGCCCAGCAGCACGTCGCGGCCGACCACCTTGTTGCCGACGCGGTAGAGATATTTCAGGATCGCCGTTTCCTTCTCCGTCAGGCGGACCTTCTGGTTCCTCTCCTCGTTGATCAGCAGCTTGGCGCTGGGCCGGAAGGTGTAGGGGCCGATCGTGAAGACCGCGTCCTCGCTCTGCTCGAACTGGCGAAGCTGGGCGCGCAGCCGGGCCAACAGGACGCCGAGACGGAACGGCTTGGTGACATAGTCGTTGGCGCCGCTGTCGAGCCCCAATATCGCGTCCGCGTCGGTATCGACGCCGGTCAGCATGATGATCGGGCTGCGCACCCCGCTGCGGCGCATCAGCCGGCACAGGTCGCGTCCGTCCATGTCGGGCAGCCCGACATCCAGCAGAATGCAGTCGTAATAGGCATCCTTGACCTTTTCAAGCGCGCTGGACGCGTCCTCCGCCTCTGTGGTGGCGAACTCCTCGTGGAGCTGCAGCTGTTCGGCCAGCGAGCTGCGCAGCGCGGCATCGTCGTCGACCAGCAGGATCTTCTTGTTGGATGTCATCGATCGTCCTTCGGCCCGATGGCGCCGCCGTTGATATGCCCGCTCATGACCGCACCTCGATCCCATGCCAGAATGCGACATGGTCCTTGATGTTGGCGGCCGCCGGCTTGGGATCGGGATAGTACCATGCGGCATCGGGGTTTTCGACGCCATCGACCACTACGCCGTAGTAGCGCGCGGTTCCCTTCCAGCCGCACACCGACGTGGTGTCCGATGGTTTCAGTGTCGCCCGGTCGACCGACCCCGGCGGAAAATAGATATTGCCTTCGACGGTTTCGAAAGTGTCGCTGTCGGCAACGACGCGGTCGTTCCAGATGGCCTGTGGCATTTCGCCCTCCGCAGGTTTCGTTGTTACAACATGGGGCGGCGACGGCGGCGAATAAAGGCGCCACGGCGTCGCGCCATTGCCGTCGCGCCGGCGCTCCCCCATTTACCGTGAAACGAATGCCGAGCAGGACCATATAGAGGCCGCTTCGCGCCATGACGTCTTCCGACCTCGCGACCGCCAGCCCGACGACAACGGTGCGCCAGGCGTCGCTGCGCGCGGTCGACAGGGCGTCGGGCGACCTGCGCCGCGGCGACTTCGTCCTGGTGCGGCCGGATTTCGGTCCGGCATTGCTGGCGCAGGCCAGCGAATCGGTCACCGACAACAGCATCGCGCGCATGGCGGAGTTGACGGGCGTGACTCCCTCGCTGGTGATCACCCGGCAGCGCGCCGCGGCCATCGCCTTGTCCGGCGACGCCGCCGGCGTGATCAGGCTCGACCCGGGCGACCGCCTGACCGGCCGCCTGGTGCGTGCGCTCAGCGATCCCTGCGAGACAATCGACGGCGGCGAGCTGACCGGCATCCCGTGGCGGACGATCGCATCCGACAGCAAGGACGGCGCGGTCGCGGTGACCCGCCTGGCGAAGCTGGCGCGACTGCTTCCGGCGGCGCTGGTGGCGCCGGTCGAGCGGCCGCTCGCGACTGACCGGCTGGTCGCCAGCACCGACATCCTGTCGGTCAGCGCCTTCGACATCGATCATTACCAGCGGCACGCCGCGCGCAGCCTGCACCGCATCGCCGACGCCGCCGTGCCGCTTGACGCGGCGGAGGCAACGACCATCATCGCGTTCCGGCCCACGGATGGCGGGCAGGAGCACCTGGCAATCGTCATCGGCAAGCCGGCCGACGGCGGCCCGGTCCTGGTCCGCCTGCATTCGGAGTGCTTCACGGGGGATCTGCTTGGGTCGCTGCGCTGCGATTGCGGTCAACAATTGCGCGGCGCGATCGACGAGATCGCGCGCCACGGCAGCGGCGTTCTGCTCTACATGGCGCAGGAGGGGCGCGGCATCGGC
>JAZFQW010000159.1:0-2604 GCA_036445335.1 Alphaproteobacteria bacterium
CACCCCGACACGCCGGGGCCGATGGCCGACGCCTGCCGCATCGCCTTCGAACACGGCGCCGACGTACTGAAGACCTACTACACAGGCAGTGCGGACGGCTTCCGCCGCGTCACCGAGGGCTGTCCGGCACCGGTGCTGATCGCCGGCGGGCCGCGCATGGACACCGAAAACGAGATGCTGGAGGTGGTCCACGGCGCGGTGACCGCGGGCGCCAAGGGCGTCGTGTTCGGCCGCAATATATGGCAAAGCGCCAATCCCGCCGCGATCGTCCGCGCCCTCGGCCACATCATCCACGAGGGCGGCTCGCCGGCCGAGGCGGCGGAGCTGGTGCAGGGCTAGTGTCGGGCCGCGGCGACCCATTGCTTGCCGGCGTCGATTTCGGCACCACCCACATCCGCGCCCTGGTGTTCGCGCCGGACGGCACACTGGTCGCCGAGGGCGGCGCGCCGACGCCGATCGACCACCCGCGGCCGGGTTGGGCGCAGCACGACCCCGAGGCGCTTTGGCGCTGCGCCGCGACGGCGCTGAAGCAGGCGACCGGTCGGCTCGACGACCCGCGGGCGATCGCCGGTCTGGCCGTCGCCAGCGTCGGCGAGGCCGGCGTCCCGCTGGACGCCGACGATCGGCCAACCCATCCGGTGATCGCCTGGTACGACACGCGGGCACAGGCGGAGTGCGACTGGCTAACGGCGACGCTCGGCGCCGACCGGGTGGCCGCGGTGACCGGCTGCGCGCCGGCGCCGATCTTCGGCCTGTGCAAGTTGCTGTGGCTCAAACGCAACGAACCCGACGCGTACCGCCGCACCGTACGCTGGCTGAACGTCGCCGACTTCCTGGCGTGGCGCCTGTGCGGCGTCGCCGCGACCGATTTCAGCCTCGCGGCGCGGACCCTGGCGGTCGATCTGGGGCGCATGTGCTGGGCGGACGATCTGGTGCGCGGCGTCGGCATCGACCCGGCGCTGTTCCAGCCGCTGGCGGCGAACGGCACCCGGCTGGGCACGGTGACGCCGGCGGCAGCGGTGGCGACCGGGCTGCCGGAGCATTGTGTCGTCGGCGTCGGCGGCCACGACCATATCGTCGGCGCACTGGCCGCCGGGGCGTGGCAGACCGGCACCCTGCTCAACTCGCTGGGCACTGCCGAGGCGGTGCTGCTGGCGCTCGACCGCCCGGTCGCCGAGCCGGCGCTCAGCCGCAACGGCTATGTCCAGGGCGCGATGATGCTGGACACGCCGCACTATTACCTGGCGGCGGCCAGCTTCACCTGCGGCGCCAGCGCCGACTGGCTGCACGCCGTTGTCGGCGAAGATCTCCCTTACGAGACCCTGATCGCCGAGGCCGCCGCGGTGCCGGCGGGCAGCCATGGCGTGCACTTCCTGCCGACGCTGAGGGTCGGCAACCCGCCGCACCCCGACCCGACCGCGCGCGGCGCCTTCATCGGGCTGTTCCCCGAGGCCGGGCGCGACGTGCTGTACCGCGCCGTGCTGGAGGCGCTGGCCTACGAAAGCCGGCAGATCCTCGACGGCATGCTGGAGGCGGCCGACGTGCCGCCGATCGACCGGCTGCGCGCGATCGGCGGGCTGAGCCGCAACCGGCTGCTGATCGAGATCAAGGCGACCGTGTTCGAACGGCCGATCACCGTCGTCGAGATGGCCGAGTCGACCAGCTTGGGCGCGGCCATCCTGGGCGGGCTGGCCGCCGGCGTGTACCCCGACATCGACACCGCGCTCGACGGCCTGGACGTCGGTGAACACACAGTGGCGCCCGACCCGGCGATGGCGCCGGGCTATGACCGGCGCTACGGCGAGATCTATTGCCGCCTGCACGGTGCCGCCGTCGGCCTGCACCAGGCGATCGAACGGATCGAGAGTGAGGTCTGATAGCGCGCCTGGCCATCCTCCGACGTCCGGCGGCGCGGCCGCCCCTACGTTCTAATCTGAGGTGGCGCGGCTAGGCCGACGGGCCGAAAGCCGGGCACCCGCACCCGGTCGCCGCGCGGCCATTCCTGCGGGAAGCACCGTGCGGAGGTGCAGTCATGAACGACCCAGGCAACTTCGAGGACGCGAACGCGCCATCGCCGTTACCCCATCATCTATTGGAGCGCATGGCGACCGACCTCGAAGTAAACGACCCGGTTGCTATTGCAAAACTTGGCGAGCGCGTCGAGGCGGCGATGCGGGAATACAAGCTCACAACCGAGTTCGCGCGGCCCTCACCAAACGAGATGCGCGAGACCTTTCAGGATATCTACCGGCACTATCGCGGCTTGTACGACGGCTTGAAGCACCTTGAGCCGAGGGCGCGGAGCATTTTGGACGACGCGAGCCTTGAAATTCACGAGGTCCGCCGTGGCCGTGACGGGCGTTTCGGCATGGACGAGGCCATGGCTGCTTTACAGAAGGTCGGCATCCTCATCCGGCAGGCGCAGCGCCAGCTCCCCAAGGTCAAGCGCGGGCCGCAGCCGGATCGTGCAAGATTGTACCTGGTTCACCGACTAGGCGCGATCTATGCAACCAGCCGGAAGCACATACGGGACGACGGGACAGAGGAATTCGAGATGCCCACCCGCCGTCACAATGCATACAAAGAGCGAGACAAAGACTATGG
>JAZFQW010000160.1:0-3909 GCA_036445335.1 Alphaproteobacteria bacterium
CGACACGCTGGACTCGATGCGTCGGACGGCGCACACGTTCCATTCGGTTCAACCGGGTCGGCCGATCGTCTTCGCCTTCAACAAGATCGACCTGTCGCGGCGGCCCGACGGGGCCGACATCGGCGCCGCCTTGATCGACGAGTTCGCCGGCCCCGTCGTCCGCACCAACGCTGCCACCGGAGAGGCGGTCCGGTCACTTTTCCGGCAACTCGGCCAGCGGGTGGTGGATGTTGGCGCGTAATTTACCTTGCCCGCTGGTACGGGCGCGCCGCGCCGAAACGGCCAAGGCAAATGCTGCACGGACGATTCGATAGCCCACTCGCATGCCCATCCCGGACCCCAACCCAACCACGGCAGCGACATGACGGTACGTGCGGCGGATCCGGTTGAAGAGACCGTCCGGCGGCTGTTTGCCGACGACCTCTTGGGCGTGGTTTTGCTGGACGGCGCCGAGCGGGTCGGCGGCCGCAGCGGCGGCCTGGTCGACTGGGTCGAGCTGGACACCCCGGCGGCCGACAGCTTGCCGTTTCTGGTCGGCTACGAGCCCGAGCTGGCCGCCCTTGCCAAGGGCTGCCGCGAGTCGTTCTTCCTGCCGAGAGTGACCTATTGGCGGGATCCGGCCGGCCAGGAGCAATCGTTCTCGATCCATTGCTATCCACGCGAAGACGGCGAGGGGGTCGCCCTGGTTTTCCAGGATATCGGCGCCCTCACTCGGCTCGAGCAGACCGTGCTGCAACAGCGCAACGATCTGCGGCTGGCGCTGAGCAGCCGCCGCGTGCAAAGGATCTCGCCGAGTCCGCCAACCGCGCCAAGTCGACGTTCCTGGCCAATATCAGCCACGAGCCGCGCACCCCGCTCAACGTCATCATCGGCAACGCCGAGATCCTCCGCGACGCGGCGGAATCGGAAATGCCGGCGGAGGAGCTGCGCGCGTTTGCCGACGACATTCTCGACAGCGGCACCTATCTGCTGGAGCACATCAACGACCTGCTGGACATCGCCAAGGCCGAAGCCGGCGGCATGGAGCTGGGCGACGACACTTTCGAGGTCGCGCCGGTCGTCGACAGCGTCCTGGCCCTGGTCAGGCCGCTGCCCGGTGCCGGATCGCTGACGCTGCGCACCGACATCCCGCCGGACCTGCCGTGCTTCCAGGGCGACCAGCGGCGGCTGCATCAGGCGCTGCTGAACCTCGTCAACAACGCGGTCAAGTTCACGCCGGCCGGCGGCACGGTCACCGTGAGGGTGTTCGACGACGACGATGCCCTGGTGATCGAGATCGCCGACACCGGTATCGGCATCGCGCCGGAGGACCACGACCGCGTGCTGGAGCCGTTCGTCCAGGTCCACGGGCCGGTCGACCACCGCTCGCGCGCCGGCACCGGCCTCGGCCTGCCGCTGGCGAAGACGCTGGCCGAGCTGCACGACGGCACACTGACCCTGAAAAGCACGATCGACCAGGGGACAACTGTTACCCTGACATTCCCCAGAAGCCGTGCCCGGACAGCATTGTGATACCCGGCCGCCGACCATGAGCGAGGTACGAAAAACCGACATATTGCTGGTCGAGGACACCTCGTCGCTGGCCCGGACCTACCAGGGGTTCCTGCGCGACGAGCCCTACGCGGTGCGCCACGTGGAAACCGGGGCCGCGGCCCTGGCGGCAATCGACGCGCAGGTGCCGGCGGCCATCCTGCTGGACCTCAAGCTGCCCGACGCCGAGGGCATCGACATTTTGCGCGACATCTCGACCCGGCGGCTGCCGTGCTCGGTCGTGGTGATCACCGCCCACGGCTCGCTCGACACCGCGGTCCAGGCGATGCGCGCCGGCGCCAGCGATTTCCTGGTCAAGCCGTTCAACAAGGAGCGGCTGAAAGTCACGCTGCGCAACGTGCTTGAACGGCACGAGCTGGTCCAGGTCGTCAAGACCTACGAGGAGACCATCAACCGCCATTCCTATGGCGGGTTCATCGGCCCGAGCCTGGCCATGCAGGCGGTCTACCGCAGCGTGGAAAGCGCCGCGGCCAGCCAAGCGACGGTGTTTGTCACCGGCGAAAGCGGCACCGGCAAGGAGGTGTGCGCCCAGGCGATCCATCGGGCCAGCCCGCGGCGCGCCGGCCCGTTCATCGCGATCAACTGCGCCGCCATCCCCACGGACCTGATGGAAAGCGAGGTGTTCGGTCACGTCAAGGGCGCCTTCACCGGCGCGGTCGTCAACCGCGACGGCGCCGCCAGCCTGGCCGACGGTGGCACCCTGTTCCTCGACGAAATCTGCGAGATGGATCCGTTCCTGCAGTCGAAGCTGCTGCGGTTCGTGCAGACCGGCACCTTCACGAAAGTCGGCGGCAGCAAACCCGAGACCGTCAACGTCCGATTCGTCTGCGCGACCAATCGCGACCCGTTGGCTGAGGTCCGCGCCGGCCGGTTCCGCGAGGACCTGTATTACCGCCTGCACGTGATTCCCATCGACCTGCCGCCGCTGCGCGACCGCGAAGACGACGTGCTGGAGATCGCGCGCCACCTGCTGGCCGAGTACGCAAGCCAGGAGAAAAAGAGGTTCGACCGGCTGGCGCCGGAGACCGAGGCGCTGATCCGGTCCTACCGGTGGCCCGGCAATATCCGGCAACTGCAGAACGTGCTGCGCAACATCGTGGTGCTGCACGACGCCGTCGCGGTCACGCCGGATATGCTACCGGGCGTGCTGACCGAACCGCCGGGCGAGGCCACGGCGCCGGTCGACGCGGGCAGCGACCAGGAAGCCGCCACGCCGGCGCGGTCGAGCCCGGTCGAGGTCAAGGACATGGGGCAGTTGGCGAAGCTGATCCGGCCGGTTGCCGAGGTCGAATGGGAGACCATCGAGAACGCCGTGGCACTGTGCGGCGGCGACGTCCGCAAGGCGGCGGTCTTCCTGGGTATCGGCCCGGCGACGATCTACCGCAAGCGCAACTCGCGCAAGGTCGCGACGCAAGACGGAGTCGCAGGACGTTAGACTCCGCGGCGCCGGCCGCGATACGCGCCGCCCTCCCCGGTTGCCACGAAGGCGCGGTCGGGGTGCTGCGCGGGCAGCATGCGGAGGTCGCGGCGAAGACGTGCCGACACTCCGGCCGGCAGCGTGCCGACGGCGGCGGGAAGGCATGCCATCGACGTCCGCCGCGCGGTATTCCGGGTCGCGCCCGGGCGGCCTGGAGGGCGGCGCTGTCGCGCCGACCGTGGCCAGTGTGAGAAATGCGGGCTAGCGAGAACGGTGCCGCTCACGATACCGTGGCCAGCGTTGATTGGGCTCGGCCGCGTCGCCGGTCTAATTACGGCGTGTACCCGACACCGTTGACGGATCCGGATGCGATGAAACGGCGATCGTTATTGCGGCTGGTAGCGGCCGGTGCCGCCGCCGGAATCCCGTCGGCCTATCCGGCGGCGGTCATGGCGGCGCCGCCGGCGCGGCCCTGGAAGCGCTGGATGCCGCACGACCCGCAGTCGACCGCGGCGATCGACCATACCGCCTGGGACGCGGTCCTGGCGCGCTATGTCAGCGGTCATCCGGACGGCATCAACCGGGTCGCCTACGGCTCGGTGACCGCGGCCGACCGCGCCGCCCTCGACCGCTATCTCGATGCCCTGTCGGCGACGCCGATCGCACGGTTCAACCGCGACCAGCAGTTCGCCTTCTGGGTCAACTTGTACAATGCGCTGACCGTGCGGGTCGTGCTGGACCACTACCCGGTCGACAGCATCCGCGACATCGATATCTCCTCCGGGTTGTTCGCCGACGGCCCGTGGGGTCGGGACCTGATCGAGGTCGACGGCACGGCGCTGACGCTCGACGACATCGAACACCGCATCCTGCGGCCGCTGTGGCGCGATCCCCGCATCCACTACGCCGTCAGCTGCGCCTCGCTGGGCTGTCCCAACCTC
>JAZFQW010000161.1:0-9061 GCA_036445335.1 Alphaproteobacteria bacterium
GCCTTTCCCAGGCCAAGATCGTTGGTGCAAACTTGAGCAATGCGATTTGCAAAGACTCGATCTGGGCTGAAGCCGAGTGTAGCAGGAGCGACCTCACACGAACTGACTTCCGCGATTCAAATTTGCAGAGCGCACGATTCGTGGAAGCTACTCTTGAAGCCACTGATCTGCGGCGGTGCGTGTTGAACGGTGCGTCGTTCAACTTGGCGAATTTATCAAAAGCCAATATATGGCACGCAGGATTTGATCAGGGAACTAATCTTGCCGATGCCAAACTCGCACAAGCAAATCTTCGAACGGTTACTGGTTTAACTTGCGATCAGCTTACCAAAGCGCAGGATTGGGCAGCGGCGTATCGAGATCCGGCGCTTGCGTGCGGCGCGGCCGTTCTCGATCCAGATGCCACGAGCGGGAACACAAGCGAACATGTCGAGCCGACGGATACGTTGCCATTACTTGAAAATCTCTTTGGGACCCAACTATCACAATGGCGAGACGACGTACCTGAGAGCGAGCGGCACGCACAGTTAGAAAAGTCCCGACAGGCGCTCCTCGAACTTGAACATGCTCTTACCAACTTGCGAACTCAGCCTGAGCGCGGACAAATGGGCCACAACATGCCGCCCGAGCCGATGATCGGGGACAAAGTGCTCGACCAATTCATTGCAGAGGTGCGTGCAGGTATAGCCCTTCATGACGCCCCGCACCCTGCCAAGCCACGCCTCATCCGGTTGAGAGAAGTTCTTGACCGCTTTCGCAAGTGGCTGCAGCCCCGCATCGACACAGGAGCGGATAGTGCGGCAAAGACGCTTGGTGTGGCGGCTGCTATGGCCGCGACTGCGCTTTTTGCAAAGCTCTCAGGTGCATGGGAACAGCTCGGTGCACTTATAGCCATGCTCTTTTAGGTTTTCGGTCTCGCATAGGACCGATCTCACCGCTGAAGGACCGCCTCTGCCTATAAGCGGTACCTTTAAAATCCAGCCCACTACCCGCGCCCGGCGCGGGCGGCGATCTGGCGGTAGAGCGCGTCGGGCACCGTGATGCCGTCGCGTTCCGCCGCGGCGCGCAGCGCGAAGCGGCGGGCGCCGGGCAGGCGGGTGCCGGGCTGGTCGAGGATCGCCGCGACCAGGGTCTCGACACGGCGCGCGAAGCCGTCGTGGCCCATGGCGCCGGGCGCGATCGCCAGGAAGGCCTGGCCGACCCTGGGCGGCGGCCCCTCCGGCTCGAAGAACGAGCTGGCCTCGTAGCCGAAATTGGCGCCGGTCAGGCAGGTCGCCAGGATCTCGACCATCAGCGCCAGCGCCGCCCCCTTGGCGTCGCCCAGCGGCGCCATGCTGCCGGCCAGCGCCGCGCCCGCGTCGGTGGTCGGCCGGCCGTCGGGGTCGAACGCCCAGCCCTCGGGGATCGGCTCGCCGCGCTGCGCCGCGACCATGACCTTGCCGCGGGCAACCTTGCTGAGGCTCAAATCGACGACGATCGGGTCGTGCCCGTCGCGCGGGCAGGCGAACGCGATCGGGTTGGTGCCGAACAGCGGGGTGCGCCCTCCCCACGGCGCGATCGCCGCCGGCGAGTTGCCGAACCCCAGCGCGATCAGCCCGCCCCGCGCCAGCGCCTCGACCGGGTGGCCGGCGACCCCGAAATGGTGCGAGTTGGCGACCGCCAGGCCGGCGATGCCGGTGTCGCGCGCCAGCGCCGACAGCGCCGCCAGGCCTTGGTTGATGGCGGGAAAGGCGAAGCCGGTCCCGGCGTCGACCAGCAGCGCCGCCGACGCGGTCTGGCGCAGCGCCGGCTCCACCCGGCCGTCGACCTTGCCCGATTTCGCCTGGTCGGCATAGGCCGGCAGCCGCGCCAGGCCGTGCGACGACAGCCGGTCGGCCTCGGCCAGCACCAGGGCGTCGGCGACCACCTCGGCGTTGGCGGCACTGGTGTCGCACGCGGTCAGCGCCGCCGCCGCCAGGTCGCGCGCCGCGCCCAGGTCGAGCGATGTCTCGGTCATTCCGGGGCCTCGAGGACGCGGCGGACATTGGCGGCGATCAGCCTGCTGATCCGCCGGTTCGACTGCTCGGTGACGCCGGCGATGTGCGGCGTCAGCAGCAGGTGGGGGACGTCGCTGAAGTCGGCGCCGGCGGCCAGCGGCTCGCGCTCGAACACGTCGAGCATGGCGCCGCCCAAATGGCCGTCGCGCAGCGCGGCGACCAGCGCCGGCTCGTCCACCACGCCGCCGCGCGCGGCGTTGATCAGCACCGCGCCGGGCTTCATCTTCGCGATCGCGGCGGCGTCGATCAGGTGGCGGGTCGCGTCGGTCAGCGGCACGTGCAGGCTGACCACGTCGCAGTCGGCCAGCAGCCGGTCGAGCGCCGCCGGCGCCGCCCCGTGCTCCATCCACACCGGCGACTCGGCGTCCAGGTACGGGTCGTGGCCGACCACCCGCATGTCCAGCGCGACCGCGCGCTTCGCGACCGCGCGGGCGATCGCGCCGAAGCCGATCAGCCCCAGCGCCAGGCCGGCCGCCTCGCGCCCGATCAGCCGGGTGCGCGGCCAGTCGCCGGCCGCCACGTCGGCGCTGGCGTGGTAGGCACCGCGCAGCAGCATCAGCAGCCCGGCGACGACGTATTCGGCGACGCTGATGTCGTTGGCGCCGGTCGCCGGCAGGACCGCGATGTCGCGGGCCTGGCAAGCCGCCACGTCGATGTTGTCGAGGCCGACCCCCAGGCGGCCGACCGCGCGCAACCGCGCCGCCCGCTCCAGCAGCGCGCCGCGCACCTGGGTGCGGTTGCGGACGATCAGCGCCCGCGCCTCCGCGACCGCCGCCAGCAGCTCGTCGGGCCGGTCGACCAGGGCGGGGTCGTACAGCACCGCGAAGTCGGCCGCCAGCGCGTCGACCGCCTCGGCATCCATGAACTCGGGGATGACGATGTCGGTCATGCGCTGCGGTACAGCTTGGTGATCACGAACTCGTTGTGGCCCAGCGCCTCGGCCGCCGTCAGCCGGCCGTTGCAGGTCCGCAGGGCGATGTCGATCAGCCGGTCGCCGGCCTGGTCGAGGGTCATCTCGCGCCGCAGCAGTCCCGACACGTCGAGGTCGATGTGCTCGGCCATGGTGCGCGCCGTCTTCGGGTTCGCCGTCAGCTTGATGACCGGCATCACCGGATTGCCGACGATGTTGCCCTGGCCGGTCGGGAACAGATGGACGACGGCGCCGGATGCCGCCTGCAAGGTGTTGCACTCCGCCGCCGCCGACGAGGTATCCATGAAGTAGAGGCCGGGGCCCTTGGTCGGCGCCTCGGCCGGCTCCAGCACGTCGATGAACTTGGCGTGCTTGCCGATCTTCTGCAGGTTGCCGAACGCCTTCTCCTCGATCGTCGTCAGCCCGCCGGCGATGTTGCCCTTGGTCGGCTGGCTCTCCGACAGGTCGTCGGTCTTGTTCTCGTTGATGAAGTCGTTGTAGGCCGACCAGGTGCGGCGGAACTTCTCCGCCGCCTCCGGCGTGGCGGCGCGGGTCGCGCAGACCTCCTCGGCGCCGGTCAGCTCCGAGGTCTCGCCGAAGCAGGTGGTGGCGCCAGCGGCGTCGACCTTGTCGATCAGGTTGCCGACGGTCGGGCACGAGCCGAGGCCCGAAGTGGTGTCGGACTCGCCGCATTTGGTGGCGATGTACAGCTCGTCCAGGTCGCACGACTCGCGCTGCTCCTCGGTCGCCCACTGGACCAATTCCTTGGCCTTGCGCGAGGCCTTGGCAACCGTGGCGATGTCGCCGTTCTCCTCGATCGCGAAGCCCTCGACCGGCTTGCCTGTCGTCGCGATGCCGTCGACGATCCGCTTGGTCCACCCGGGCTCGATCCCGATGACCACGGCGGCGGCGACGTTGGGGTTGGCGCCGATGCCGATCAGCGTGCGGAAGGTCAGCTCGAGATCGGCGCCGAACTGCAGCCGGCCATAGGCATGGGGCAGCGCCTGGACCCCCTGGATGTTTCGCGCCACCGACTCGCAGGCGACGTTGGAGATATCGTCGACCGGCAGCACAATGACGTGGTTGCGGATGGCGACGCGGCCGTTTTCGCGGCGGTAGCCCATGAACGAGCGGTGTTCAGCCATGTCTCGCGCCCCCCTCACCATCTCTTCGTCTTGACGTTCTGCACGTGGACGTGCCCGCCGGCGCCGATCGCGGCGACCGCGCGGCCGACATCGTGGCCGTACTTGATGATCGTATCGCCCTCGGCGATCGCCGCCAGGGCGATCTTGTGGCCCAGCGGGATGGCGTCGGCGGCGGTCAGCGTGGCGGTGTCGTCGGTGTCCATCGCCCAGCCGGACAACTCCTGGCCCGCCGCGACCCCCTCGACGACCACAACACCGACGGTGTCGGCGCTGTCATGGACTAGAAAATGCGGCTGCATCGCCTGGATTCCTCGACATCGATCGTGATTGGTGGCGGGCCCTGCCCGTCCGGCCGACGCTAGGTCCGGAACACGCCACTTGTCAAGAATAGATGTGTCTTATATATGATTGAGGCGCGACCGCCCGTCGCGAAGCGGGAGACAGCATGCAACCCTTGCCGCAGGTGCCAAGTTTCCGGCCGCTCTATCAACAGGTCAAGGACCTGCTGCGCCAGCGCATCGCCGACGGCACCTGGCGGCCGGATCAGATGTTGCCCAGCGAGACCAAGCTGGCGGCCGAACTTGGCGTCAGCCAGGGCACCGTGCGCAAGGCGCTCGACGAGCTGGCGGCGCAGAACCTGGTCGTTCGCCGCCAGGGGCGGGGCACCTTCGTCGCCGCCCATTCGCCCGACACCGCGCTGTTCCACTTCTTCCACCTGGTCGGCGACGACGGTGAACGGCAGCTCCCCGAGAGCCAGCTGCTGGACTGCCGTCGCGGCATCGTCGGGCCGCGCGAGGCCGAGCGGCTGGACATGGCGACCGGCGCCCTGGTCCTGCGCATCGACCGCCGCCGCCTGCTGCAGGGTCGCCCGGCAATCCTGGAGCGGATCGTCGTGCCGCAGACGCTGTTCCCCGACCTCGACAGGCCGGACCACGGCCCGCTGCCCAACACCCTGTACGACCTCTATCAGCGGCGCTATGGCGTGACGATCGGCCGGGCGGTGGAGCGGTTGCGCGCGGTGGCCGCCGATGCGGAAGAGGCGGCCCAGCTCGACGTCGCGCCGGCGACCCCGCTGCTGGAGATCGACCGGATCGCGCTGGACATCGACGGCCGCCCGGTGGAATGGCGCGTCAGCCGCTGCCTTACCGACCGTCACAGCTACTTGAGCGAGCTGGTCTGATGCAGTCCTCTAACTCTTATATAAGTTATCAATTATAAGTCTGTTGCCGATAGATGACCGGGATGGCTAGACATCGGCACTCGGGCACCGCGCCCCGCCGGCAGGCATCTAACACGAAGGCCGCCGATCGTTGGTCGCGTACGGGAGTGGTCGGATGACGCGCGTCGCCTTGCGGATAACGCCGCCGCTTCGGTCGGTACCGATATCGCCGGCCACGCCGTTGCCGGCGGTTTGGCGATGATGGCGGAGCCGCCGACGGTCGTGTGCGCGGGCGTCGCGGTGTTCGATCACATATTCACCGCCGACCGGCTGCCGTGCGGCGGCGGCAAGCATTTCGCCAGCGGGTTCAGCGAAATCGGCGGCGGACCGGCGGCGACGGCCGCCGTGGCGGTCGCCCGGCTGGGCGGCCGGGCGCGCTATTGGGGCCGCGTCGGCGACGACGCCGCGGGCAGCCGGATCCTCGACGAGCTGCATTGCTGGGGCGTCGACGTCGCGGCCGCGCGCCGGGTCCCCGGCGGCCGGTCGTCGATCAGCGCGGTGATTCTGGACGACGCCGGCGAGCGTATGATCATCGCCTTCGCCGATCCCACTCTGGACGCCGATCCGTCCTGGCTGCCGCTCGACGCGCTCGACTCGGCGCAGGCGGTGGTGGTCGACCTGCGCTGGCCCGAGGGCGCGGCTTCGGTGCTGCGCGCCGCCCGGCAGCGCGGCCTGCCGGCGGTGCTCGACGCCGATGTGGCCCCCGACGGCGAGGGCGCCAGGCTGCTGCCGCTGGCCAGCCACGTCGCCTTCTCCACCACCGGGCTCAGCCAAATGACCGGCACCGCCGACCCGGCGGACGGCCTGGCGCGCGCCGCCCGGATGACCGACGGCTGGGTCGGCGTCACCGCCGGCGGCGACGGGTGCTACTGGCGCGACGGCGACCGCCTGGTGCACCAGCCGGCCTTCGCGGTCGAGGCGCGCGACACCCTTGGCGCCGGCGACGTCTTCCACGGCGCGCTGGCGCTCGCGCTGGCCGAACGCCGGCCGATCGCGGCGGCGATCCGCTTCGCCAGCGGTGCGGCGGCTCTGAAATGCTCCCGGCCAGGCGGCCGCGCCGGGATCCCGACCCGGGCCGAAGTCGATGCGCTTATTCGGGAGGCAGCGTGATGGAATTGACCGCCGGCAAGCTGTGGGGGTACCGCCGGCTGGCCGACGCCGCCGGCCGGTTCAAGATGACCGCGGTCGACCAGCGCCCGCCGATCAAGTCCCTGATCGCGCGGATGCGCGGTCTGGCCGGGCCGGACGCCGAGCCGTCGTTCCGGGATGTCTGCGATTTCAAGGCGGCGCTGGCCAGGGCGCTGGCGCCATCCAGCTCGGCGATGCTGCTGGACCCCTATTTCGCCTATCCCGCGGCGGTCGGCCACGTCCGGCCCAGCCAGGGTCTGCTGGTCACCCTGGAGGATTCGATCTTCGAGGACACGCCCGGCGGCCGCAGATCGCGGGCAATCGCCGACTGGAGTGTCGACAAGATCCGCCGGCTCGGCGCCGACGGGGTGAAGCTGCTGGCGTGGCACCGGCCGGACGCCGCGCCGGAGGTCACCGTCCACCAGCGCCACTTCGTCGAATCGATGGGTCGGGCGTGCCGCGACCACGACATCTGCTTCCTGCTGGAGCTGCTGGTCTATCCGCTGCCCGGCGAGGCGGGGCAGACCACCGACCATGTCGAGCACGCGGCGAAACGGCCGCAGCGCGTGATCGACAGCCTCAAGGATTTCGCGGACCTCAAATACGGCGTCGACATCTACAAGCTGGAAAGCCCGGTGGCGGCCGACGACCTGGTCGCGCCGGCCGCCGCCGGCGGCGACCAGATCCAGGGCTGGTTCGACGCGCTGGGCGACGCCTGTCCGCGACCGTGGGTGATGCTGTCGGCCGGCGCCGGACAGGAGGCGTTCCGCCACATCCTGGCCTACGCCTACCGCGCCGGCGCCAGCGGCTACCTGGCCGGGCGCGCGATCTGGTGGAACGCCGGCCAGCACTTCCCCGACCTGGCGGCGATGGACCGCGCGTTGCGCGACGACAGCGTGCCCTACATGGCGGCGCTCAACGCGTTGACCGACGAGGCGGCGACGCCGTGGCACGCCCATCGCTGCTTCGCCGACGGCGTCGCGCTGGCCGACGCCGGCCCCGGCTTCAACAGCGCCTATGGCAAGGTCGCGTGACCGTGGCAAAACCGCGCATCGGCGTCCTGGCGCTGGCCCGCGCGACCTTCGACGTGGCCTACGCCGAACGGGTCGCGGCCGGCGCGTTCGCCGTGCTGGACGGGATGGCGGTGGAGCTGGTGGGTCCGCGCGACCTGTTGTTCGACGCCGCGTCGATCGAGGCCGCCCTGCCCGCCCTGCGGGCCGCCGAGCTCGACCTGCTGCTGATCCTCCAGGTCACCTTCACCGATGCGACGATGACGGTGGCGGCGGCGAACGCCGTCGACGCGCCGCTTGCCTTGTGGTCGTTTCCCGAGCCGCGCACCGGCGGCCGGCTGCGGCTGAACTCGCTGTGCGGCATCAACCTGGCCGGCCACGCGCTGGGCCGCGCCGGCCGCGCGTGCGCCTTCCTCCACCGCGCCGCCGACGACGCCGGCGACGACCTGTTGGCGATCCTGGCCGGCGGCAACGGCGCTACGTCCTCCGCCGCTGGGCCCGCGGGCGAGGCGCACGAGATCCAGGCCGACGCCAGGGCCGGCGCCGTCCTGAAGCGCCTGGCGGAAAGCCGTATCGCCGTGGTCGGCCGCCACCCCGATGGCTTCGACACCTGCCGCTACGACCCGGCGGCGATGAAGGCGCTGTGCGGCACCGAGGTGACCGGCATCGCGCTGGACGAGGTGTTCGCCGCCGCCGACGCGGTGCCGGACGACACGACGGCGACGATCCGTGGCAACGTCGCCGCGCGGATCACCGGCATGGCGGCGATGGAGCCGGCGCCGCTCGACGGCACTCTCAAGGTCTACGCCGCGCTCAAGACGATCGCCCGCGACCGTGGCATCGCCGGCTTCGCCGTGCGCTGCTGGCCGGAGTTCTTCACCGAACACGGCTGCGCCGCGTGCGGCGCGATGTCGCTGCTGAACGACGACATGACGCCGTGCGGCTGCGAGGCCGACGTCTACGGCACCTTGACCACGCTTGCGCTGCAGGCGACGGCGCTGGAGCCGGCGTTCATCGCCGACCTGGTCGACATCGATCGGGCCGGCGACACCGGCGTCTTCTGGCATTGCGGCCTGGCGCCGCTGGCGATGGCGGATCCCGCGTTCGCGCCGCGCGCGGCGGTCCATTCCAACCGCAAGAAACCGCTGCTGATGGAGTTCCCGCTCAAACCCGGCCGGGTGACGATCGCGCGGTTCAGCCAGGCGCGCGGCCGGACCCAGCTGATGATCGGCGGCGCGGAGATGCTGAGCGCCCCGCTCGCCTTCTCCGGCACCGCCGGGGTGGTCCGCTTCGACCGGCCGGCCGGCGCGGTGCTGGACACGATCATGGCGGAGGGGCTGGAGCACCACTATTCCCTGGTCTACGGCGATCACCGGGCGACATTGAGGGCGCTGGCGGCGCGGCTCGACATCCCGGTGCTGGCGTTGTGCTGACCACCGCCGGCGCCCCCCGATGACGCGGGAAGTGCGGCGCATTGTCCATGACGGTTTCCAGGAGGCGGCGTCACCGCTGCGGCAGCAGTACACCGACAACTACGGCAGCCAGTGGCTCGACCTGCAGCAGGCCTCGATCGACAAGTGCGTGTCGGAAATCGACGCGGAATACGCCAATCT
>JAZFQW010000162.1:0-3055 GCA_036445335.1 Alphaproteobacteria bacterium
ATATCGATCCTGCGCGGCCTGAAGGAAAAGTACGAGCTGCACCATGGCGTGCGCATCACCGACGCCGCCATCGTCTCGGCGGCGACGCTGAGCCATCGCTACATCACCGACCGTTTCCTGCCCGACAAGGCGATCGACCTGGTCGACGAGGCGTCGGCGCGCCTGCGCATGGAGGTCGACAGCAAGCCCGAGGAGATCGACGAGCTGGACCGGCGGATCATGCAGCTCAAGATCGAGCGCGAGGCGCTGAAGAAGGAAACCGACTCCGCCTCGAAGGACCGGCTGGAGAAGCTGGAGGCTGAGCTGGCCGCGCTGGAGGAGACATCGGCCGAGCTCACCGCCCGCTGGCAGGCGGAGAAGGACAAGTTGTCGTCCTCGCAGCGGCTGAAGGAACAGCTCGACCAGGCGCGCATGGAACTGGAGCAGGTCCAGCGCGGCGGCGACCTGACGCGCGCCAGCGAGCTCAAATACGGCATCATTCCGGGCCTGGAGGGCCAGCTCGGCGAGGCCGAGGCGGTCAAGGAATCGCGCATGCTAAAGGAAGAGGTGCGGGCCGAGGACATCGCCTCGGTGGTGTCGCGCTGGACCGGCATCCCGGTCGACAAGATGCTGCAGGGCGAGCGCGAGAAGCTGCTGGGGATGGAGAACCGGCTGCGCACCCGCGTGGTCGGCCAGAACGACGCGCTGACCGCGGTGGCCAACGCCGTGCGGCGCGCGCGCGCCGGGCTGCAGGACCCCAACCGGCCGATCGGCAGCTTCCTGTTCCTCGGACCGACCGGGGTGGGCAAGACCGAGCTGACCAAGGCGCTGGCGGAGTTCCTGTTCGACGACGAGGCGGCGATGGTCCGCGTCGACATGTCGGAATATATGGAGAAGCACTCCGTCGCCCGGCTGATCGGCGCGCCCCCGGGCTATGTCGGCTACGACCAGGGCGGCGCGCTGACCGAGGCGGTGCGCCGTCGGCCCTACCAGGTAGTGCTGTTCGACGAAGTCGAGAAGGCCCATCCCGACGTCTTCAACGTGCTGCTGCAGGTGCTCGACGACGGCCGCTTGACCGATGGACAGGGCCGCACGGTCGACTTCCGCAACGTGCTGATCGCAATGACGTCCAACCTGGGCAGCGAGCATCTGGCCACCGCGTCGGACGAGCCCGACGCGGTGGCCGCCGAGCAGGTACTGAGGACGGTGCGCGACCATTTCCGGCCGGAGTTCCTGAACCGGGTTGACGAGATGATCGTCTTCCACCGGCTGACCCGCGACGACATGGCCGGCATCGTCGCCATCCAACTGGAACGGCTGCGGCGCCTGCTGGCCGACCGCAAGATCACCCTGAAGCTCGACAAGGCGGCCATGGCGTGGCTGGCCGAGACCGGCTACGACCGGACCTATGGCGCCCGCCCGCTGAAGCGGATCATCCAGCGCGAGTTGCAGAACCCGCTGGCCACCCAGATCCTCGACGGGCGCATCGAGGACGGCCAGACGGTCGCGGTGTCCGCCGGCGAGGGCGGCCTGCTGATCGGCGGCCAATTGGCCAAGGCGGCGGAATAGACCGCGCGGTCGGATCCGCCGCGAACCGACGGTGCGGGCTAACCGGTCACGCGGTAGACGACGCCATGGTCGCCGCGGGCGACCGGGTGGCCCGCGACCGCCGCGGTCAGCCGGTCGAGCAGGGCCAAGTGGGCGCGGCCGACGAACAAGTAGACCGGCCTGTGCGTCGCAAGCGCCTCGCGGACCCGGTCCGGCCACGTCTCCTGCAGCGCCTCGGAGGACGTGACGTTGTCTCCCGTCCTCTTTGCGAAATACAAATATTTGGTGTTTGTCGGATCCAGTAGATCGTCATCGACGATGTAGAATACCAATGCATCGTCTTCGGTATTGTTCGCAATGAATAGGCCGGCGTTGACCGCGTCCCAGTCGGGGCCCTGGCCGATCCGTTGCCCGTTGGCCAGGATCGTTCCGGCCACGATGATCGCGAGCATCAGCCCCGGTTCCAGGAGGCGGGCGCCGAGCGCCGGATCGGCCCGTGACCCGGTCCATTCCGGCCGAACATGCGAACGCCAGCGCAATCGCGTCCGCCGCAGGCCATCGCCGAGGCGGCGCACGCCCCGGTCCAGGGCATATGCCGCGAAGAACGCAATGATGAATGTCGTCGGCAGCAAATAGTAGTTGTGTATAAACATCAAATGAAAAAACAACATTACGGTGACGAAGCTTCCGGTCGCCAGCCCCAGCATCATATGCCTGGAGAAGTTCCGTTCATTTTTGACGAAGAGAACCAGTCCGGCGGGGACGATCAACAAAAAGGGCCAAGTGGCCACCTCGCTGAGATTCTTTACCAGCCACAGATTGGCCCCGAGCTGCAGTCGCTCGGACAGATCACCGAAATACCAGATCCACTCCGACCGCGGCGTGGAAAACCGACCGACGTTCTGATGGTTGGAGTAGACCTTGAAGGCGACGACCGTCAGGCCGATGACAAGCAGGTAGGCGACAAACCTGATCGACAGCAGCGTCGCGAAATCCTTCCGCGATATCAGGAACATGGTCGTGGCGATGACGATCGGAAGGTAGATCGGGTTCTTGACCAGGGCCGCCAGTACGCCGAAACCGACGAACAGGACATAATAGCGCCAGGCCGGCCGCGGGGACCGATGGTCCTTGACGAAGAAGAACAGCGACGCGAATGAGAACAGAATCGCCAAGTTGTCGGGTATTACCGCGGTGCTGTAGTAGGTATGGAGCGGCGATATGGCGACGATCCAAACGCTTAATACCGAAATCGTGTCCTTGACCTCCAGCGCCGAAAGCAAAAAGAACAGAATAGCCGAAAGCATCAGATAGCATGTGACATTGATCAGCCGTCCGGTCACGACGGGATCGCCGTCGAACAGGCGGCTAAGGGTCGCCACCATGTGCTGGTAGAGGGGAAAATCGTAGACCCTGTCGGACATCGCCCTGGAATAGGACTCCGACGGGATCGAGAGTCCGTTCGCCATATAGAACTCGATATTCGAGGCGACGTGGGTCTGGCGGAAATCGTGGGGGTTTTCGATCG
>JAZFQW010000163.1:0-4400 GCA_036445335.1 Alphaproteobacteria bacterium
GGTCCCACGTGTTCTGCTCCGAATCCGACGGCCCGTGCGTCCAGGTCACCAACCGGCACACGGTGTCGTCGTTCGAGGACCGGCAGGCGCTGGCCGGGTTCGCCCAGTGCGTCGACGTCGTCACCTACGAATTCGAGAACATCCCGCTGGAGGCGGTCGAATTTCTCGCCGAGCGGGTGCCGGTCAAACCCGGACCCAAGGCCCTGGCGGTGTGCCGTGACCGGCTGGCGGAAAAGGACTTCGTCGTCGCCCAGGGCATCGATGTCGCCCGCTATCGGCCGGTGCCCGACCCGGCGGCCCTCGCCCCGGCGCTGGCGGAGATCGGTGCCCCGGCGATCCTGAAGGCGACCCGGCTGGGCTACGACGGCAAGGCGCAGGCGCTGATCACCGCGCCGGCGGACGCCGCGGCAGCGCACCGGCGGGTCGGCCACCGGCCGGCGGTGCTGGAAGCGGTCGTCGCCTTCGACCGCGAGCTGTCGGTGATCGCGGCGCGCGACGTCGACGGCAATGTCGTCTGCTACCCGCCGGCGGCAAACCGCCACCGCAACCACATACTGGACGAATGCCGCGTTCCCGCCGCGATCTCGCCGGCCGCGGCGACGCGGGCGGAGGCGATCGCACACCGGCTGGCCGTGGCGCTGGATGTCGTCGGCCTGTTGTCCGTCGAGCTGTTCCATACCGGCGACGACCTGCTGTTGGTCAACGAGCTGGCGCCGCGGCCGCACAATTCCGGCCATTGGACGATGGACGCCTGCGCCACCAGCCAGTTCGAGCAACTGGTCCGGGCGATCTGCGGCCTGCCCCTGGGGCCGGTCGACCGGCACGCCGACGCGGTGATGACAAACCTGATCGGCGACGACGTCGACCACTGGCGCGATCTGGTGGCCGAGCCCGGCGCACATCTGCATCTCTACGGCAAGACCGAGCCGCGACCGGGCCGCAAGATGGGCCACGTCACCCGGCTGACACCGAGGGGACGCGGCAGGTAGCGCGCACCGGTGCCGCCGACCCGGACCCTGTTGTATCCGCTCCGACTGGGGATATGCTAGGTGAGCACGGCAATCGGTGCCGCCACCCAGCCGTCCGGAGTCCCGAACCATGGCCGAAAAGACCGCCGTTCGCATCGAAACCGACAGCCTCGGCGAGATGAAAGTGCCCGCCGACCGCTATTGGGGGGCGCAGACCCAGCGCTCGCTGCAGAACTTCAGGATCGGCGGCGAGCGCATGCCGCAGCCGCTGATCCGCGCGTTGGGTATCCAGAAGAAGGCGGCGGCGCTGGTCAACATGGCGCTCGGCGCGATGGACGACACACACATCGGCAACGCCATCGTCGCCGCCACCGAGGAGGTGATCGACGGCACCCTGGCCGAGCATTTCCCGCTGGTGGTCTGGCAGACCGGATCGGGCACCCAGACCAACATGAACGCCAACGAGGTGATCGCAAACCGGGCGATCGAGCTGCTGGGCGGCGAGATCGGCTCCAAGACGCCGGTGCATCCGAACGACCACTGCAACATGGGCCAGTCGTCGAACGACACCTTTCCGACCGCGATGCACATCGCCGCGGTGGAGCAGATCGAGCACGAGCTGATCCCGTCGCTGGAGCACCTGCACGCCGCCCTGGACGGCAAGGCGCGGGCGTTCGCCGACATCGTCAAGATCGGCCGCACCCACCTGCAGGACGCCACCCCGCTGACCCTCGGCCAGGCGTTCTCGGGCTACGCCTGCCAGGTCGAGTACGGCATCGAGCGGGTCCGCTCCAGCCTGCCCCGGCTGCTACAGCTCGCCCAGGGCGGCACCGCGGTCGGCACCGGGCTCAACGCCAAGGCCGGCTTCGCCGAGGCGTTCGCGGCCGAGGTCGCGCGGATCACCGGGTTCGCCTTCGTCACAGCGGAGAACAAGTTCGAGGGGCTGGCGGCGCACGACGCGCTGGTCGAGGCCTCGGGCGCCACCAACACCCTCGCCGCCAGCCTGATGAAGATCGCCAACGACATTCGCCTGCTGGGCTCGGGCCCGCGCTGCGGCATCGGCGAGCTGATCCTGCCGGCGAACGAGCCGGGCTCGTCGATCATGCCCGGCAAGGTCAACCCGACTCAGTCGGAGGCGCTGACCATGGTGAGCGCCCAGGTTATGGGCAACCACACGACGATCACCGTCGCCGGCGCCAGCGGCCATTACGAGCTCAACGTGTTCAAGCCGGTGATGATCTACGGCCTGCTGCAGTCGGTCCGCCTGCTGGCCGACGCCGCGCGCAGCTTCGCCGACAACTGCGTCGTCGGCATCGAGCCCAACCGCGCGCGGATCGACGCGCTGCTTCACGAATCGCTGATGCTGGTGACCGCGCTCAACCCGCATATCGGCTACGACAACGCCGCCAAGGTCGCCAAGAAGGCCCACGCCGACGGCACCAACCTGAAGGCGGCGGCGGTCGCGCTCGGCCTGCTGACCGAAGACCAGTTCGACCAGTGGGTCAAGCCGGAGACCATGGTCGGGCCGCGGGCGTAGGCGACGGTGACGTCCCGCCGCGCCTCGGTGTCGGCGGAACAGCGCCCGCTTGTCGGCCGGTTCGCCGATCTTGCCGCGAGAGTCTGATGTGGACCTATGCGAATCCAGTGAATGTCCGGTTCGGCGCGGGAAGTTTCGGGACCCTCGCATCGGTGATAGGGCGGCGACGCTACGCGGTCGTGACACATCCGGACCCGATGTTCGGGGGTCTTGTCGCCGACCTTGCGGAGTCCGCTGGCGATCCGGCGCTGCTGATCGACGATGTCGCGCCCAACCCGGATCGTGCTCTGCTCCACGTGCAATCAGCGCGTTTCTCCAATCCGAGTGGGCCCGTCGAATCGATCGTGGCGATCGGCGGCGGTTCGGTGCTCGATTCGGCCAAGGTCTTCGCCGCGGCGAACGGCGACTTCGGCAAGGTTCAGCGCTATCTGGAGCGCAAGGCGGGCGACGACGATCTTCCGGCCATCCCGATCATCGCCGTCCCGACGACCGCCGGCACCGGCAGCGAGGTGACCTGCTGGGCGACGGTATGGGACCAAGACGCGGGTAGAAAGTTCTCGCTGGCGCGACCGGATTTGTATCCCACAACGGCGATCGTCGACCCGGCGCTCATGCTGGGAAAGCCGCGTGGGCTCACCCTATCCACCGCGCTGGATGCGCTCTCCCACGCGCTCGAAAGCATCTGGAACGTCAACGCCAATCCGGTGTCCGCGTGCTTCGCTGTTGCGGCGGCACGCGAGATTCTCGACTGTCTGCCGGTCCTGCTCGACGATCTGAAGAACATCGATTTGCGAACACGCCTCGCCAAGGCATCGCTCTTTGCGGGTCTCGCTTTCTCGAATACCAAGACGGCGCTGGCGCACAATCTGTCCTATCCGATAACGCTGGGTTACGGCGTACAGCACGGCATCGCCTGTTCGTTCACCCTGCCGGTCATCCTCAAGAGCGTGGTCGGCATCGGCGGATTCCGCGAGGCCTCCCTGCACGCGATCTTCGGCGACGATCTCTCGGCCGCGTCGGAGTCGCTCAAGCGGTTTCTGTCGACCCTGGGAGTCCCGGTGCGGCTGGAGGCGCACGGTGTGCCGGTCGAGACATGGAGCGAGATCGTCGACGCCGCGTTCGCCGGTGAGCGCGGGCGAAACTTCGTCGGCGACAAGTCGTGCTTTCACGCCGCCGCGAAGTCTCTCCAACTGGTATGACCTGGCGGTGGTCCCTAACTGAGAAGGTGCCCGGACCCGCAATTTTCTGGGCGGACCCATCCGGTAACTTGACCGATCAGGGGGCCGACAGCAGAATCCAGATCATCCGCAGCTTGAGATCCGGAGAAATACCATGTCCGAATTCGTCTACAGCCGGTCCTATCGCGGCGGGGTCAAGGCCCTGGTGCTCGACTGGAGCGGCACCACCGTCGACGCCTATGTCGTGGCGCCCGCGGTCGTGTTCGTCGCGGCGTTCGGGAAGCAGGGCGTCGAGATCTCGATGGCCGAGGCGCGCGGCCCGATGGGCCTGCGCAAGGATCTGCACATCAAGGCGCTGACCGAGGATCCCGCGATCCGCGAGCGCTGGAACGGCGTGCACGGCAGCTATCCCGATCAGGCCGACGTCGACGCCATGTTCGCCGACTTCGTGCCAATGCAGCTCGATTGCCTGCGCGCGTACGCCGACTTGCTTCCCGGCGTCGCCGACGTGGTCGGCCGACTGCAGGCACGCGGCATCAAGATCGGCAGCTCGACCGGCTTCATCCGTGTGATGGTCGACATTCTCGAGGACGAGGCTGCGAAACAGGGCTACCGGCCCGACGCCTCGGTGGCCGGCGACGACGTCATCCACGGTGCCCGGCCGGCGCCGCACATGGTGTACCGGAACCTCGATCTGATGGGCGTCCATCAGATCCA
>JAZFQW010000164.1:0-2009 GCA_036445335.1 Alphaproteobacteria bacterium
TGGAACGACGGAATTTCGTCGGCGTGGGGCATGGCGTAGTCGAGCAGGCTGCCGGTTATAACCTGACCGTCGACATCATAACGTACCTGTTCCAGCAACGCTTGGCCGATACCCTGGGTGACGCCGCCCTGCAGCTGCCCGGCGACCACGGAAGAATTCACGGCCCGGCCGACGTCATGGACCATGGTGTAGGCTTCCAGCGCGACGACACCGGTATCGGGATCGATTTCCACTTCGCAGACGTGGCAACCAGTGGGAAAGGTGTAGTTGTCGGGGGTGAAGCGGTGCCCGGCGGCGAGCCCGCCGCGATGACCGGCAACAGCGGCCCATGTTGCCATCCGTTCGGTGCCGCGCACCCGGAACCCGCCGGGGCAGGGCGCGACCGCCGCGCGGTCTTCCTGCAGCAGTTCCCCAGCGGCGACGCACCCCTGTTCGACGACATCGCGGCAGGCCAGGAAGAGTGCCGATCCGCCGACGGTAAGGGAACGCGAGGCGCCGGTTCCGTTGCCGTTGGCGATGCGGTCCGTGTCTCCCTGGACGACCGTGACATCGCTGGCCGCGCAGCCCAGGGCCTCGGCGGCGAGCTGGGCATAGACCGTCTCGTGCCCTTGGCCGTTGGACATCGTTCCAATCAGGACTTCCGCTTTGCCATCGCCTCCCATGCGCACCCGGGCCTGTTCGTCGAGGTGCATGCCACAGGCCTCGATGGTTGACGACAGTCCGATTCCACGCAGCCGTTCGCGACCGCGCGCTTCTTCTCGGCGCGCCTCGAAACCGTCCCAATCGGCGACGTCACAGGCACGTGCCAAGTTGGCCGGAAAATCGCCCGTATCGTACGTGATGCCGAACGCGTTCGTGTAGGGCAGGGAATCGGGCGCGATCATGTTGCGCCGCCTGATCTCGACGGGCGAAATCCCGAGCATGCGCGCTGCCCTGTCCACCAGGCGTTCGATGAGAAACATGACCTCGGGCTGTCCCGCGCCCCGGTACGGCGCCGTTGGCACGGTATTGGTGAACATGGCCTGCACGTCGATACGGGCGGCCGGGATGTCGTAGACACCGGGCAACGTTCGCCCCCCGGCGATGGGCGACACGAGTCCACGTGGCGCGAAATAGGCCCCCAGCGCGGCGAACGTGGTTGCCCGGACGGCAAGGAGACGGCCGTCGGCGGCGACGGCCAGCGCCGCTGTCGACGCCTGGTCGCGGCCCTGGGCGTCGCTCATCATCATTTCGCTGCGGTTGGCCAACCAACGCACCGGGCGTCCGACGCGCCGCGCCGCCAGCATGACCAGAACCTGTTCGGGATAGACCTGGTTCTTGGCCCCGAAGCCGCCGCCCACGTCCTCGACGATGACGCGTATCCGGTCGGCGTCGATTTTAAGAACCGACCCGGCGATGACGCGTTTCAAAAGATGCGGCTTGCTCGCGGCGGCCCGCAGAGTCCATCGGCCGGTGGTGTGGTCCCACGCTCCGGTGTAGACGCGGGGTTCCATCGGATTGGCGGCGAGACGGTTATTGCGGACCGAAAGCTCCGCGACATGGGCGGCTTCGGCGAAAGCCTCCGCCACCGCCTCTCCGTCGCCCTTGTGGAAGTGGAAGTAGACGTTGCCGGGATATTCCTGCCATAGCCGCGGCGCGTCCGGCGCGGCGGCGGACTCCGGCGCGGTGATGCAAGGCAGAATACCGTAGTCGATATCCACCAGCTCGGCGGCGTCCTCCGCCTGCGATTGGGTCTCGGCGACGATGAAGGCGATCGGTTCGCCCAGGTAGCGCACCGTACCTCTCGCCAATACCGGTTGCAGCGGTACCTTGGACGTCTGGTCCACGTCCGGCGGCGGCAGCTCCCACGGGATGGCACCGAGCGCCGCCACTTCCGGGTCGTCCGGCAGGAGCACATCGAGGACGCCGGGCGCACCCGAGGCCGCAGTCGCGTCCATGCTCCGGATGCGGGCATGGGCCACGGGGGAACGGACGACAACCCCGTGCGCCAGTCCGGGCGTGGTCCAGTC
>JAZFQW010000165.1:0-4312 GCA_036445335.1 Alphaproteobacteria bacterium
CACGCGGGCCCTCGCCGACCCCGGCCTGTACGCCCGCGATCCGGCCGGATACGCCGCCACGTCCGACCGCCTGACCGCCGCCGAGCGCGAGCTGGCGGCGGCCGAGGATCGTTGGCTGGAGCTCGCCCAGCAGGCCGAAGACCTGTCGACCGCATGAGGCCCATCGACGTTCTGGCCGCGCTGCTGGTCATGGTGTTGTGGGGCCTCGAATTCCCGGTCGCCAGGCCGGGCTGGAGAAGTTTCCGCCGATCCTGAGAATGGCGTTGCGGTTCGCCATGGTGGCGGCGGTGCTGGTGCCCTTCGTCGGCGTCCCGCGCGGCCGGCTGGCCGAGATTGTGGTGCTGCCGGTGACCTTCGGCCTGATCCATCCGTCGCCGATGGTCACCGGTCTGGCCCACGCCGACGTCGCCGTCGCGGGCTACAAGTAGCGGCGTCGGATCGTCATTTTGAGGGTGTCGAGCAGGACCGCGGCCAGGACCAGGCCGCCGCGGATCACCTGGGTGAAGTGCGGCGGCATGCCCATGACGTTGATCGCGGTATCGATCGAGCTCAGCAGCAGCACGCCGGCGAACACGCCGCTCAGCCGGCCGACGCCGCCCTTCAGGCTGACGCCGCCGATGACCACGGCGGCGAACGCCTCGAACAGCGTGCCGGTGCCCAGGTTCGCGGTCGCCCCGGCGGTGCGCGCCGCCAGCAGCCAGCCGGCGAGCGCCGCCAGCGCGCCGGACAGCAGGAACGCGGTCATCACCAGCCGGTCGACGGCGATGCCGGCGCGGTACGGCGCCGTCGGGTTGCCGCCGACCATGTAGAGATGGCGGCCGAACGGCGTGTGCCGCAGCAGGAGCAAGAACACCGCGAACACCGCGATCAGCAGGATCACCAGGATCGGGACGCCGGCCACGCTGCCGATCGCCACCTGGCGCAGCGCGTCCGGCAGGCCGAAGACCGAGCGCCCGCCGGTCAGCGCGACGACGAAGCCGCGGACATAGATGAACGACGCCAGGGTGACGATGAACGCATTGATCCCCAGGCGCACGATCAGGTAGCCGTTGATCAGGCCGAACAGCGCGCCGGCCAACAGCGACAGTGCCAGGGTGGCCGGCACCACCAGCCAGGGCGGGTCGAGCGCGAGGCCGAGGCCGGCGCCGTGGCTGCCGAACAGGTACGCCGCGACCATGGCGGAGAACGCCATGACTGACTCGATCGACAGGTCCATGTGGCCGGCGATGATCACCATCGCCAAGCCGACCGACATGATCCCGACGAAGGTCGCCTGCCGGGCGATGTTGAGGAAGATCCCGACCTGCAGGAAGTTGTCGATGGTCAGCGAGAAGACCATCAGCACCGCCAGCAGGATGAACCAGACCAGATGATCGAGCAGGAAGCCGATCGCGGCGCGACGGGCCGGCGTCGGCCTGTCGCCGAATGCGGCCTTGGAGCTTTCGACGCTCATGTCGGACAGATCCCCTTGGTCGCGCAGGCACACGGCCACGGTTGACGGCGTGAGCGGGCGCCTGTCCGGACAATGCGGTGCTGACTATCCGACCTCGCCGGACCGCCGCCGACGCAGGCAGTCATACGGAGAGTGGCGAGTCCTATGCCACCCCCTCACCCATCCCGGCGCGTCGCGCGGGGAGGGTGAAGGGGTTTCCGTTGGTTACGACTCTCCCGACTACTGCACCACGGCGACCGGGTCGGCAGGGGGCTGGAGATTGCCCCAGAACTGCGAGTTGTCGACGTTCTCGACGGTGATCGCGGCGCCGGGGATCTTCAGGGTCGGCCCCCACGACTCGATGACGACCTGGGACTCCAGGCCGATGACGTCGTAGGTGCCCGGCTCCAGCGCCTCGCCGGCGACGATCTTGTCCATGAACATGGCGATCCCGTAAACCTGGGCATAGAGCGGCTGCTCGACCTCGACCTGCTCCCAGCCCTCGCGGATCAGGCTGAGGCCGATCGGCGCGCCGTTCGAGCTGACCAGCATGACGTCGCCGGGCTGCTTGCCGTTGCCCTCCAGCACCGCGACCACCGGGACCGCCAGGTGCGCGGCGTGGACGAATATCAGGTCGATGTCGGGATTGACCAGCAGTTGGTCTTCGGCGATGTCGCCGGCGTTCGACGCCTCCCATAGCAGCGCCGCCAGGGTGATGATCTCGACGTCGGGGTGCGCCGCCATGCGCTCCTCGAACCCCTTCTGGATGTCCAGGGTGTAGCTGTCGCCGGGGTCGCCGAGGATCTGCAGGACCTTGCCGGTCGCGCTGCCGTGCCGCTCCGCCAACAGGCGGGTGATCTCGGCGGCGGCGACGTAGCCGATCTCCACCGTGCCGGCGACCGAGGTGAAGTCGAGCTCGGTGCTGGTGATCTGCCGGTCGAACACGATGACCGGGATGCCGGCGCCGCGGGCCTTCTCGATGCCCGGAACGACCGAGTCGAAATCGACCGCCGCCAACACGATCGCCACCGGATCGAGCTCGATCACGTCTTCGAACTGGTTGAGCTGCAAGTCGGTGCGGTTCTGCGCGTCCAGCGAGATCACCTCGTAGCCGATCGACGTCAGGGTCGATTCCATCGACTTCACCGACTCCGTCTGGAACTCGTCCAGCAGGGTCGGCACCAGGTAATAGACGGTGCCCTTGTCCTGCGCCGTCGCCGCGCTCGCCGCCAGGACCGCGCCCGCGGCCAGCGGCACCAATGCCTTCAGGAACAGTTTCATGGTCGTTTCCTCCCCTAGTGTGCCGGCCGCTGCATCCGCGGCCGTTGTTCGGCGACCGGTTCTCCGATATCGCCGGTAATCATGCGCACCACCTCCTCCGGGCCGGTCTCAGCCGCGGTCAGCGTGCCGATCACCGCGCCGTGGCGCAGCACGATGATGCGGTCGGCGACCTGGAAGGCGTGCGCCAGGTTGTGGGTGATGACGATCAGCGCGATCCCGCGGTCCTTGACACGTTCGATCATGCCCAGCCCGCGGCGCGTCTGCTCCACGCCCAGCGCCGCGAACGGCTCGTCCAGCAGCACCAGCTTGCCACCCCAGTGGACGAACCGGTTGAGTTCGATCGCCTGACGCTGGCCGCCGGACAGGAACTCGACATTGGTGCGCACCGACGGAATGCTGGTTCCGGCGTCGTGCAGGGCGCGCTCGGTCTCCACCTGCATCTCGCGTTCGCGCAGGATCGGGATGCCGGCGACTGTCTTGACCAGCTCGCGGCCCATGAAGAAATTGGCCACCACGTCGACGTTCATGCACAGCGCCAGATCCTGGTAGACCGTCTCGATCCCGGCCGCCTTGGCCTGCGACGGCGTCTCGAAGTGCCGCTCGGCGCCATCGAAGAAGATCCTGCCGGAGGTCTGCCGCTGTTCGCCGTCGATGATCCGCACCCGCGTCGACTTGCGGGCGCCGTTGTGCCCAGCAACGCGGTCACCTCGCCGGCATGGACCTCGAACGAGACGTCGGCCAGGGCGGTCACGGCGCCGAACCGCATCGAGATCCGGTCGAGGCGCAGCAGCGGGCCCGGTGCCGTGGCGGGCGCGTCGGCGGTCATGGGCCGCGCTCCGCGGCGCGGCGGCCGTCCTGTCCCAGATTTTGCCGGCCCGCCATCCTCGCTGCCTTCCGGCTCGGTGGACTTCGCCCGATATCGTGGGTTCATCGCAATAATTCTGTCAATCGGATTCAGTCGCGCCGCTGCGGGGCGCGCCGCGCTTGCCGGAATGACCGCCGCAGCCTAGGTTTAGGGCAGCCAGACGGTCGGATGGCCGCTCCCGGGCGCGCAGGCGCGGTTCGGGGGAGGAAAGTCCGGGCTCCACGGAGACACGGTGCCGGGTAACGCCCGGCGGGGGCGACCCCAGGGAAAGTGCCACAGAAAGCAAACCGCCGGCCGCCGGAGACGGCCGTCGGCAAGGGTGAAAGGGTGCGGTAAGAGCGCACCGCGCGCCCGGCGACGGGCGCGGCATGGTAAACCCCACCGGGAGCAAGACCGAATAGGGGCGGGACGGCGGCCGGGGCGACCCGGCGCGCCGACGGGAGTCTCCGCCCGCCGCCCGGGTTGGTCGCGCGAGGCGTTCGGCGACGGGCGTCCCAGATGAATGGCCATCCACCGGCCCTCGCGGGCCGGGGACAGAACCCGGCTTACAGACCGTCTGGCGCTACTCCCTCCGACCATATCGGGGCGGACGCCCGTCGCGGCAGTCGCTTCCAATGCGCCGGTCACTAGCCCGCACTTCTCATACTGGCCGCGGTCCTCGTCGCGTCCGGGCGGTCCGAGCCGCCAGGAGAAGGCCGAAGAGCGTAGCAACGCTACGGTCGAGGCGTTCGACG
>JAZFQW010000166.1:0-5998 GCA_036445335.1 Alphaproteobacteria bacterium
TCGGTGACGCCGGTCTGGTCGATCCGGGCCGAGGCCAGCAGCACCTTGCCCTCGGCGTCGCGCAGCATGGCCCAGTGCGCCGGGTCGACCGGCTGGCGCGCCTGCGCCTCCTCCAGCCGCCGGCGCAGCGCCGCTAGATCGCGGTCCAGCTCGTCCAGCCGCGACCGCGCTGCCGCCAGATCCGCCTGCACCCGGTCGCGCTGACGCTGGATCTCCGCCGCCCGGTCTTGCAAGACCGTCCCCTGGGTCTGCTCTTCCTCCAGCGTGCCTTCACGCTCGGCGACGCGTTCGACGTAGCAGCCAGAGGCGAGGTTGGAGATCCCGGAGACGAAGCCGCCCTGATGCGGATCGTCGCATATCGCGCACCCGGTCCCGGCGGACAATGCCGCCAACGCCGCGGCCAGCACGATAATTTGCCGTGCGACCATCATCGAACCGGCTACGCGAGTTCGCCCGACCCGAGGTCGGCGACGATGTCATTCATTGTGGCGATGCGCCCCTGCAGGGTGGCGATCTCGTTGTTTAGCTGCGCCGTGTCGACATCGGTGTTCTCTTCCTGATAGAGGTGGCGGGCGCTCTTGAAGGTGCCGAGCTGTTCGCCGGCGCTGTCGACGGCGCCCTGCATCTCCACCCGGTCCGCGTCGATGCGGGCGATGTCGCCCTGGTAGTCGGCCCGGGTGATCTCGCCCGAGTCCAGCTGCGCGCGCAGCGACTCCAGCTTGCGGTTGTCCTCCTCCAGCACCGCGCGCATCGCCTCGATCAGTTGCTCCGACTCGACGTTCTTCTGCCGCACGTCGACGATCATCGAATCGAGCACGTCCTCGCGGTCGGCATAGTCCTCCTGCTTGCTGGCGATGTAAGAGCTGGCGATGCCGCCGGCGGCGGCACCGCCGGCCGCGCCTATCATCGTGTTCCTCACCCGGTCGTCGTCGTCGCTGGTGGTGAAAAAGGCAATCGTGGCGCCCACCGCCGCGCCGATCGCCACACCCTCCCAGACAGTCTGGTTGAAGGTATCGGCGCGCTCGCGCAACTGCTGCTGCGCCGGCGTCAGATCCGCCGAAAATATGTGCGGAATGCGCAGGCGGCCGCCGTCTGTCAGGCACCCGCCGAGCAGTGCCGCGACCATGGCGGCCGCGAAAATGCGGCACAGAGGCCTGCGCGTCCGGACGGTCACCGGCCATCCCGAATCCTGGTTGATCATCGCATTGCCCTGGTTCGGACCTACTTTCGTGGACATTTCATTGGCTCCTTGAATACGTCCCGTGAACCCGTGCAGACGCCGCTGGTCGGGTGACACCGTATGCCGGCGAGCGTCGGTCGCGATGCCGCGACGGTCGGATAATTCCGGTCGTCATCGCCGAGAGACCGGACTCGCGCGGTTGGAGTCGTAAGCGGTCATGTGCGCACTCCAGGGTGCGCCGTCCGGACGCCCGGCACTGTGACGGCCGTCACAGTCAATACTGTTGGCGACGGCTGCCGCGGTGCAGCGCAATCGTGCCCAGGTCCGCGAACAGGCGGCGGCGGCGGGACGGATGCCGCCCTCGTGTCGGTCGGCAATGCTGCTACACTGGGCTCGCCATCCCCAACCTGGCCGAGGGGCGACCAGATGACCTGCCGCCCGTTACACCACCACGCCGCTATCTTCACGGCGCCGGATTGCGAGCCGGCAGAGTCGGCCCAGGAGGGCGATGTCGCATCGTTTGTCGAACCGGCCGCGGAGGCCCCCGATGTCTAGGTTATCGGAACTCGGCCGGGCGGCCGCCCTTGCGGCGTTGCTGGCGTCGAGTGCAGGCACGGCGTTGGCGCAGGATCTTCAGCCGTGGGACGAGCAGGCCTACAACCCCAGGCCGGCGCCGGGTGATCTGGTGCTGCCGATGCCGTGCGGCGGCCGCATGACGTTCCGACCGGTCGAGGTGGAGGGCGCCGGCTGGCTGGACGATACCCGCTTCGAAGTCGGCCACAGCGACCCCGACGTGGCCTACAAGGAGGATCGGCGGTTCGCCTATATCGCCGGCGCGTTCACCGACCGCGAGCAGCCGGCGCGGCGCTATTACTACTTGGCGAAATACGAGACCACGCGGCTGCAATACGCCACCTTCGGCGAGGAATGCCCGTCGCCCTCGCGGCGTCAGCGGCTTCCGGTGGTCGACGTGTCCTGGTTCGATGCCGTGGAGTTCTCGCGGCGCTACTCGGAGTGGCTGCTGGGCAACGCCCGCGATGCCCTGCCGTTCGAGGGCGAACTGCCGGGCTATCTTAGGCTGCCCACCGAGGCCGAGTGGGAGTTCGCGGCGCGGGGCGGGCTGCGGGTCGATCGGGCGGCGTTCCGCCAGCCGGTGTTCCCGACGCCCGACGGCGAGAGGTCTGAATACATCTGGTACCAGGGCAGCCAGTCGGCCGGCGGGCGCATGCAGCTGGTCGGCCTGCTGCGGCCCAACCCGGTCGGTCTCTACGACGTCCTGGGCAACGCCTCGGAGATGGTGTTCGACCCGTTCCGGCTGAACCGGCGCGGCCGGCTTCACGGGCAGGCCGGCGGCTTCATCTCCAAGGGCGGCGATATCTCGGTCCCGATCAGCCAGATGCGCACCGGCGCACGCACCGAGCATCCCTATTTCGCACTGCGCGAAGGGCTGGCGACCAGCCAGAGCCGGCTGGGATTCCGCCTGGCGCTCACCGCGCCGGCGATCGTGTCGAGTCAAAGGCTGTCGGAAATCCAGGCGGAATGGCTGGTGCTGCCCGACCCGGACCGGGCGCAATTGACCGGCCAGCGCGAGGTCGCCGCCCTGGCGACGCTCGATGACGTGATCACGCGGACCGCCGACGCGCAGGACCTGGCGGCGCTCGAAACGGTGTCGCGCGACCTGCGCCAGGCGCTTACCGAGCGCAACGACGCGCGCGACCGGACGCTGCGCGCGCTGCTCAGCCTGGGGGCCTTCATGGGCAACAAGCTGCGCACCGATCAGATTCGGCTACGCAGCGTCGACCGGGCGATCAATGTGGCGATATCGGCGATCGAGGAACTGGTGATCATCGTCGAGGGCCAGCCGAATGCCGCCGCCATCCTCGCCGACGCCCAGCAGCAGGTCGACCAGATGTATGGCCAGCGGACCGGGCTGGAGGACCAGCTCGGCTTTTCGCTTTCATACTACGCCGACATGGTGATAACCCTGGCGTCTGACTATTCCGACGCGGTGGTGCGGCCGCAGCTCGATGGTCTCAAGGTCGAATTCGCCGCCAGGGACAGCGGCTACCTGGCGTCATATGCCGAACTTTTTGTCGGCCACTTGGCGGAGTATCGTGCCCAGGGCCGGGCCGATACCGACAAATGGTTGGGCGACATACTCAGATGAGCTGCGATGCGGGGTGGGCGGCGATTATGGGAACAGGGATTCGTTGCGGCAGATTGGCGACGGCGGCGGCGTTGACAGTGCTTGTCGGGGCGTGCGCCTCGGGCGGCTCGTTCGGCATCCCGGGCATGTCGTCGACGCCGCTGACGCCGGCGCAGCAGCAGCTGCGCGAGCGCGCCGATACCTTCAACCAGACGGTCTGGGAGGGGGTGGCGATCGGCGCGGCGGCCGGCGGCCTGATTGGCTATTTCACCGCCAGCGACGACGACCGGCTGAGGAACACGCTGATAGGCGCTGCGGGCGGCGGTGTCGCCGGCGGCCTGGCCGGCTATTATATCGCCAGCAAGCAGGAAGAGTTCGCCGACCGCGAGGACGTGCTGGACTCGATGATCACCGATGTGCAGCAGAAGAACGTCGAGTCGGGGCAGCTGATCGAGGCAATGCAGGCGGTGCTGGAGGAAGACAACCGCAAGCTGGAGTCGTTGCGCGCGCAGTTGGCCGCGGACGAGATCACCCAGGCCGACTACCAGGGCGACATCGCCCGCATCGACGAGGACCGGGCGGAGATGCAGGGCGCCGTCGACAGCGCCGGCGAACAGCTCGGCACCTTCAAGAGCGCCCGCGACCTCTATCAGGAAGAAAACGCCGATGTCGACACGGCGCAGCTGAACAACGAGATCACGACCCTGCAGGGGCGCATCCACACGATGAACACCATCGTCGCCGACCTCGGGTCGGGCGAGCTCGGTTAGGCGGTTCGACGATGGTCCTACGGCAGATCATCGCGCTTGCCACGGCGCTGGCGGCATTGTCCGTCGTGGCCGGGTGCGCGACCACCGACGACCCGCACCAGGGCGGCTTCATCTCCGGTGTCTCCAACCTCGCCACCGGCCGCTACGACGAGCGCATCGTCGAGCGCGAAGGCCAGCTGGGGTCGGAGCAGACCGAGCAGACGCGGTTGCAGGCGCGGGCGGCGGAGATCCAGCGCCAGCGCGACCAGGTGCAGGCGGAGCTGACTACGGCACGGTCGCGGCTGGACGACCTCGAGCGCAGTCTGGCGACGCTGCGCCGGCGGTTGGAGGAGGCGCAGGCGCGCCAGCCGGTCGACCCGGCGCACTGGGCCAGGCTGCGCGACGCCGAGGGCAAGTTGGTGCTGGCCTCGGCCCGGATCGAGCGGGCCGGCGTCGTCGACCGGCCGGTCGACGACGCGATGGACGACGTCGCCGACATCCAGTCGGTGCTGGCCGGGGTCTCCGATCTGGTCAACGAGTTGAGCGCAGAGGCGCTGCAATCGTAACGCGGCCTCCCGCCCGTCAGCCGGGCGGCCGCGCCACGCTGGTCAGCACGTCGTCCAACAGCCGCGCCGCCGCGCCAATGTCGTGGTCGGTCATCACGGCTCTCCGGGCGCCCTTGGCAAAGCTCTCGCGAAACTGCGGATGGCGCAGCAGGAATCCGATCGCATTGGCCAGGGCCTCGAGGTTGCCGGCACCGGTCAGCTTGCCGCTCACGCCGTCGCGCACGACCTCGCGGACGCCGGGCTCGTCGCTGGCGACGACCGGCACGCCGCACGCCTGCGCCTCCAGCAGCGACATGCCGCAGGTGCCGCCGACCGCCGGCGCGACGGCCAAGTCGACGGTAACATAATAAAGCCGCAACGCATTCGGCGTCATGGCGCCGACGAACCGCACGCGGTCCAGGGGCAGGGTCCGCATGGCGGCCTCGACCTCTGGCGCCGCCGGACCCGCGCCGACGACGATCAACCGCCAGTCGAGCGTCACCAGGCGCGACATCGCCCTGGCCAGCGCGCGATACGATGCCAGCCGGTCGCCGTGCCGCATCGTGCAGACGAACAGGATCCACGGCGAGCGCCGCGGCAGCTGCAGGCGCGACGCGATGGCGGCGCGGTGATTGTCACGGATCCTGAGCGCACCGGCGATCGGTGCCGTGTCGAGAAAGGGCAGCAGCCGGACGCGGCGCGTCGTCTGCTCGGGTATCGGCTCGATCCGTGCGAGGCTCGCATCGCTCAATGCCACCGCGGCGTCGGCCACATCGATATCGTGATCCTCGGACGGAGCGCCCTTCGGCTCGATCGCCACGTAGGGGATCGCCAGGTCGGCGCTGATCGGCGGTCCCAGCCAATCGGGCGCGTCGCCGCCGCCGCCATAGGTGACCCAGACGTCCGGACGGTCCGCTGTCGGAAGGGCGCGGTAGCGGGCGGCGACGCGCGCCGCCATCCGCTGGCCGATCGCGCGGAGCCGCCGCCGCCGGTCCGGCGCCGTCCCGTCATCGCTGGTGGTCAGCCGGCTCGCCAGATCGACCCGGTGATCGGCCATCCTCATCGCCGCCATCAAGGTGCGGGCCATCGTGGCGGCACCGGACGGCGCCGTCGTGGTCGGCGACATCGATGGCGCATGGAATGCTATCCGCAATGGCTCGCCCCCCGTCGGCAGGTTCGGCAGAGAATACCGGCGTCGGCCGGTTCGCCTCTTCTCCGGTTTACCCGGAAGCGCCGGCGGACGCCATTGTGAAGTGTCGCGAGGTTCGGCGATTGCCGTTTTCGCCGCGCAATGGCTGTGTTAGCGTCTTCGCACCGGGTACGATTGCGCGACACGCGCGACCAACTGTCTGGCAAGATCTAAGCGTTGAGAGGTATC
>JAZFQW010000167.1:0-14302 GCA_036445335.1 Alphaproteobacteria bacterium
TAGGTCGGCTTCATGCCGACGATGCCGCAGAACGCCGCCGGCTGGCGGATCGACCCGCCGGTGTCGGTGCCGATGGCGGCCAGCGCCATGCGCGCCGCAACCGCCGCCGCCGAGCCGCCCGACGACCCGCCGGGCACCAGCCTGGTCTCGGTATCGCCCCGGCGTTGCCACGGGTTGGTGACGCTGCCGTAATGCGACGAGGTGTTCGACGACCCCATGGCGAACTCGTCGAGATTGGTCTTGCCCAGCATCACCGCGCCGTCGCGCCACAGATTGGCGCTGACCGTGCTCTCGTAGGTCGGGGTGAAGCCGTCGAGGATGTGGCTGGCCGCGGTCGTCAGCACCCCCTCGGTGCAGAACAGGTCCTTGATCGCCAGCGGGATGCCGTCCAGCGGCCCGGCCTGCCCGGCGGCGCGGCGGGCGTCCGACGCCTCGGCCATGGCGAGCGCGCGGTCGGCGGTTTCGGTGACGAAGGCGTTGAGCGACCGGCCGGCCGTCATCGCCGCGAGGTGTGCTTCCGCCAGCGCCACCGACGTGACCTCGCCGGCGGCCAGGCGGTCGCGGGCATCGGCCAGGGTGAGGCGGGTCGGCGCGGCCATCACTCGACCACCTTGGGCACGGCGTAGAAGCCGCCGGCGCTTTCCGGCACGTTTGCCAGCACCTGGTCGGCGCGGTCGCCGTCGGTGACCCGATCGGCGCGACGGCGCAGCGCCTGCTGGGCGACGCTGGTCATCGGCGGCACGTCGGCGGTGTCGACCTCGTTGAGCTGTTCGACCCAGTCGAGGATCCGGCTGAGCTCCAGCGCCATCGGCGCCTGGTCGTCTTCGGGCAGCTTGATGCGGGCCAGGTGCGCGATGCGCGCCACGGTGGCCTTGTCGAGCGACATGATGCAGGCGTCTCCGTCCGGATCACCCCCGCGGCCACACACATAGCCGCGGCAGGGTCGGAAATCCGTCGTTGAGTGGGCCGAAAAAAACGGCGCGGAAGGTAACACCGGGCATGGCCGCCTGCAAGATCGGTCGCGGCGCGCGGACCGCTTGCGGGTACGCCGCGCGGCGGTAGATTATGACCATGTGTCATGATCAAGGACACGACCGATGACCCGAACGACGATCGCGGTTACGGCGGTTGATCCGGACGCGCTTCCCGTCGCCGGAAACGGCGCGCTCCTCGGCCATGGGCGGGCGGGTCACGTCGAGGGTCCGGCGCCTTGACCGTCGTCGATCTCGGCGCCCTTCCCGGCATGCTGGAACGGGACGGGCGGCTGCTCGGACTCGACATCGGCGCGAAGACCGTCGGGATGGCGATCTCCGATGCCGGCCTGACCATCGCGTCGCCGATCGGGACGATCCGCCGCGGCAAGTTCGCCGCCGACGCCGATGCGCTGTTCCGAACCGTCGACGAGCGTCGGGTCGGCGCTCTGGTCGTCGGCCTGCCGATCAACATGGACGGCAGCGAGGGGCCGCGCTGCCAGTCGGTCCGCCAGTTCGGCGCCAACCTGCAGGCGCGGCGCGACCTGCCGATCGCGTTCTGGGACGAGCGGTTGTCGACCATGGCGGTCGAGCGGGCGATGATCGCCGCCGACCTGAGCCGGGCCAAACGGGCGCAGCGGATCGACGCGGCGGCGGCCGCCTATATCCTGCAGGGGGCGTTGGACGCCCTTCGGAACCGGTGACTCCGCAAGGACGCGGCCGCGGTCAGAACCGGTAGCTCAGCCCGACCGAGACCACCGGATAGAATTCCAGGAAGCTGAGATCGTCTTCCAGCGTCCGGGCCTCGGCGTCCAGGTCGGCCTGCGGGACCGAACCGGAGGACTCGGTAAAGCTGACGCTCGGATCGCCCTGATACAACACACCGGCCCGCACGACGAAGCTCCAGTTGCTGTTGCGCGTAAAGGTGTCTGCGTAGCCGACGCCCAGATACGGCGCGAACTCGTCGAATTCGAGGTCGCCGCTGAGCGTAGTGCCGACCGGAAGGACGAACCCGCCGATTGTGCTGCCGGCGGCGACCGTCGAGTCCAGCCCCGCCTCGTTGCCGTTGTACAGCGCCCCGACGGTGACATGGAAGCCGTTGCGCAGCGGATGAAAATCGAGAAACCCGCCGCCGGACATCAGATCGACATCCAGGTCGTAGTCGATGCCGGAGTAGGTGTTGCTGTAGTCGAACGACAGGTAGTTGCCGACGCCGCGCAGGGTGATCATCGGCGATACCGAAAATGCCAGTTCGGCGCCGAAGCCGAGGGTGCTGGCCTGAGCGCCGAGCGCCAGCCGCTCACGGTCCTGGGCCGAAGCCGCCCCGGCCGCCAACACCGCCGCGCCAATGGTCAAGACAGCAAGCATGCGGTTCATGTCACCCATGCTCCTTGAAAAATATTTCCGGATTTTTCGATTGGTTCGCCTCGGTGCAGCCGCCCAGGCTGTGCCCGCGACCGTATTTCGCAAGTGTCAATAAATGGTTAACGAATTGCCGTTAACGCGGCCGCTGGTCATCGGGCGGCGCGCCGTGACATAAAGGTCACCGCCAACCGAACGGGGATGCCGATGTCCGATCCCGCCGGCCGGTCCGACGGCCCGCTCGCCGGCCTCAAGGTACTCGACATGACGCGCGTGCTGGCCGGTCCCAGCGCGACCCAGATGCTGGGCGATCTGGGCGCCGACGTGGTCAAGGTGGAGCGGCCCGGAATGGGCGACGACACCCGCAAATGGGGGCCGCCCTACTTGCGGGACGGGTCCGGCCGCGACACCACCGAAAGCGCCTATTACCTGAGCGCCAACCGCAACAAGCGCTCGCTGACGCTGGATTTCACCAAACCCGACGGACAGGCGATCGCGCATCGGATGATCGCTGGCGCCGATGTGCTGGTGGAGAACTACAAGCCCGGCAACCTCGATCGTTACGGACTCGGATACGGCCAACTGAAAGACCGGTATCCGTCGCTGATCTACTGCTCGATCACCGGGTTCGGGACGACCGGACCCTATGCCGCGCGCCCCGGCTACGACGTCTTGATTCAGGCCATGGGCGGGATCATGAGCGTGACCGGCGAGCCCGACGGCGCGCCGATGAAGGTCGGCGTGGCGATCGCCGATCTGATGGCCGGCATGTACGCGACCGTCGCGGTTCTGGCCGCGCTCGCCCACCGCGACCGCGGCGGCCAGGGCCAGCACATCGACATGGCGCTGCTGGACGCTCAGGTCGCGTGGCTATCGAACGCCGGCCAGTACTTCCTGACCAGCGGCGAGGCGACGCCGCGGCTGGGCAACGCGCACCCGATGATCGTACCCTACCAGGCCTTCCGCGCCGCCGACGACTACCTGATCCTGGCGGTCGGCAACGACGCGCAATTCGCGAAATTCTGCGGCGTGGCAGGGCGGCCGGAGCTGGCCGACGACCCGCGCTTCGCCACCAATCAGCAGCGGGTGCGCAACCGCGAGGTGCTGGTGCCGATCGTCGCCGGCCTGATCGTCGAGCGGCCCTGCGCCCATTGGCTGGCGGAGCTGGCGGCGTTCGGCGTGCCGTGCGGGCCGATCGACGGGATCGACCGGGTGTTCGCCGACCCGCAGGTCGCGGCGCGCGGCATGCGGATCGAAATGGACCACCCGCTGGCCGCCGACCCGATCGCGCTGATCGGCAGCCCGTTCAAACTGTCGGCGAGCCCCGTCGCCTATCGCCGGCCGCCGCCGACCCTGGGCCAGCACACCGACGAGGTGCTGCGCGAGTGGCTCGGCCTCACGGACGCGGAAATCGGCTCGCTACGCGCCGACGCGGTGGTGTGAGCGCCGCGCCGCAGCCAGCGTCGGTCAGAACGTGTTCAGCGGTATCTTGATGTAGCGCACGCCGTTGTCCTCGGTGGGCGGCAGCTGGCCGGCGCGCATGTTGACCTGGATCGCCGGCAGGATCAGCGCCGGCAGATCGAGTTCGGCGTCGCGGTCGGTGCGCATCTTGACGAAGGACGCCTCGTCGATGCCGTCCCGGACGTGCTTGTTTGCGGCGCGCTGTTGCGCGACCGTGGTCTCCCAGGCGACCGGCCGGCCGCCCGGCGCGTAATCGTGGCCGACAAATATGCGGGTATCGGGCGGCAGCGCCAGCAGGCGCCGGATCGAACGGTAGATTTCGCGCGCGCTGCCGCCGGGGAAGTCGCAACGCGCGGTGCCGTAATCGGGCATGAACAGCGTATCGCCCACGAACACGGCGTCGCCGATCCGGTAGCTCATGCAGGCCGGAGTGTGGCCCGGCGTGCGCATCGCCAGCGCCTCGACCGCGCCGACGGCGAACCGCTCGCCGTCCTTCAGCAGCCGGTCGAATTGCGATCCGTCGGCGCGGAACCCGTCCTCGACATTGAAGATGTCGCAAAACGCCTCCTGGACCTCGCCGATATGGTCGCCGATCGCGACCTGCCCGCCCAGCACGTCCTTCAGATAGGGCGCGGCGGACAGGTGGTCGGCGTGGATATGGGTCTCCAGGATCCAGTCGACGCGCAGCCGCTGCGCGCGCACGTGGTCGACCAGCGAATCGGCGAAATCGGTCGCCGTGCGCGCCGATACCGGGTCGAAGTCCAGCACCGAATCGATGATCGCGCAGGCGCCGGTCGCCGGATCGCCGACGACGAAACAGCACGAGCTGGTCGGCCCGTGATAGAAGCCGGCAATGTCCGGTTTCTGCGGCGAATCGGTCGCGGCCACGGCATGTTCCTCCGTTACGGGTTCGGTGTGCGTCCCATAATGACAGGCTTCTCTCTTATAAAAATCCTCGATGCCCAGATTGGCCGGGATGGAGGCTTGGTGCAATCGCCCGTCGCCTTCTATAGTGCCGCTTTGATGAGTCGGTCAGCCCCTCCCGCGACATTTGCCCGCCGACACCTGCTCGGCATCGAGGATCTCGCCGCGACGGAAATCACGCCGCTGCTGGACGCCGCCGACGGCTTCGTCGAGCTCAACCGCAAGCCGGAAAAGAAGTCCGCCCGGCTGCACGGCCGCACCGTAATCAACCTGTTCTTCGAGAACTCGACCCGCACCCGCACATCATTCGAGCTGGCCGGCAAGCGGCTGGGCGCCGACACCATCAACATGTCGGTCAGCACCAGCTCGATCAAGAAGGGCGAGACGCTGATCGACACGGCGATGACCCTCAACGCGATGCATCCCGACGTTCTGGTGGTTCGCCATCCCAATGCCGGGGCGGTCAAGCTGCTGTCGGAGAAGGTCGAAAGCGCCGTCATCAACGCCGGTGACGGCAGCCACGAGCACCCGACCCAGGCGCTGCTGGACGCGCTGACCATCCGCCGCCGTGTTGGCCGGCTGGCTGGTCTGGTCGTGGTGATCTGCGGCGACATCCTGCACAGCCGAGTGGCGCGGTCCAACATTCACCTGTTGAACATCATGGGCGCGCGGGTCCGGGTGGTGGCGCCGCCCACCCTGCTGCCGCCGGACGTTGACGCGCTGGGCGTGGAGGTCCATCACGACATGGCCAAGGGCCTGGAGGCCGCCGACATCGTCATGATGCTGCGGCTGCAGCTGGAGCGGATGCACGGCAGCTACGTGCCGTCGACGCGCGAATATTTCCGCTTCTTCGGGCTCGACGACGACAAGCTGGCGCGGGCCAAGCCGGGCGCGCTGATCATGCATCCGGGGCCGATGAACCGCGGCGTGGAGATCGACTCCGCCGTGGCCGACGACATCTCCCGCAGCGTCATCCTCGACCAGGTCGAGTTGGGCGTCGCGGTCCGCATGGCCTGCCTCGACCTGCTGACCCGCGAGCCGGTGGCAGCGTGACCTCTCCCCGCACCGCCTACATCAACGCCCGGCTGCTGGACCCGGCCAGCGGCCTCGACGCGCCGGGCGGCCTGCTGGCCGAGGACGGCCGGATCGCCGATCTCGGCCCCGGCCTGTTCACCGACGGCGCGCCCGACGGCGTCCGGGTCGTCGACTGCGGCGGCCACTGCCTGGCGCCCGGCCTGGTCGATATGCGGGTGACCCTGTGCGAGCCCGGCCACGAGCACAAAGAGACCATCGCTAGTGTGGGCCGCGCGGCGGCGGCGGGCGGCGTGACCTCCCTGGCCTGCCTGCCGAACACCGACCCGCCGCTGGACACCGGCGCCGGCCTGGAGTTCATCGCCCGCCGGGCGCGCGAGGCCAAGGGCGTGAAGATCTTCGCCTACGCCTGCGCCACCCGGGGGGCGGAGGGCCGCGACCTGGCCGAAATGGGGCTGCTGGCCGAGGCCGGCGCGGTCGCGGTCAGCGACGGCCACCGCGCGATCGCCGATACACTGGTGATGCACCGCGCGCTCAGCTACGCCGCCGGCTTCGACCTGCTGGTGGTGCAGCATCCCGAGGAGCCGCGGCTGGCCGATGGCGGCGCCATGAACGCCGGCCAGACCGCTACCCGGCTGGGGCTGCCCGGCATCCCGCCGCAGGCCGAGGCGATGATGATCGAGCGCGACGTGCGCCTGCTGGAGCTGTCCGGCGCGCGCTACCATGCCGCCCACCTGTCGACGGCGGCGGCGGTCGAGGCGGTGCGCGCGGCCAAGCGGCGCGGCCTCACGGTCACCTGCGACACCGCCCCGCCCTACTTCGCCCTGACCGAGGTCGATGTCGGCGATTACCGCACTTTCGCCAAGCTTTCGCCGCCGCTGCGCGGCGAGATGGACCGGCGCGCCGTGGTCGCCGGACTGGCTGACGGCACCATCGACGTCATCGCAAGCGACCACGTCCCGCACGACCAGGACTCCAAGCGCTTGCCGTTCGAGCTGGCGGAGCCGGGCATCGTCGGCCTGGAGACACTGCTGCCGCTGGCGCTGGAGCTTTACCACAACGGCCGGATCGGCCTGCTGGACCTGCTCGCCAAGCTGACGGTGACGCCGGCCGATCTGCTGCGCGTGCCCGCCGGCCGGCTGGCCACGGGCGGTCCGGCCGACCTGGTGCTGTTCGACCTCGACGCGCCGTGGAAGATCGCCGTCGACCGTTTTCGAGGCAAGTCGAAGAACTCGCCGTTCGACGGCCGCCCGGTCGCCGGCCACGTCCTGCGCACAGTCGTCGACGGCCGCACGGTGTTCAAGCGGAGCGCCGAAGGCTAAAGTTGCCGCATGCGGACGCATAATCTGGACGGATCCGCGCAAATGGCGCCTCCCCCCTCACCTTCCCTCGACGTCGCCACGGGGTCGACGCATGCGCGGCCTGGTGAACGTGAGTGGGCCACCGCGCCGAGGTTCGTGCGCTGATGCCCCGGCTGCTCGGCGATATCTCCTTTATCTGGCCGTTCTATGCGGCGGCGCTGGTGGCTTACCTGCTGGGGTCGATCCCGTTCGGTCTGATCCTGACGCGGCTCGCCGGCTATGGCGACGTGCGCAACATCGGCTCGGGCAATATCGGCGCCACCAACGTGCTGCGCACCGGCAACAGGCCCTTGGCCCTGGCGACGTTGCTGCTCGACGGCGGCAAGGGGGCGGCGGCGGTGCTGCTCGCCGGGTGGTTCGGCGGCCCGGCCATGGTGGTGTTCGCCGGCGGCGGCGTGATGCTGGGCCACGTCTTCCCGGTGTGGCTCAAGTTCAAGGGCGGCAAGGGGGTGGCGACGGCACTGGGCACCATGCTGGCGATCTCGTGGCCGGTCGGACTGCTGGCCTGCCTGACTTGGCTGGCCGTGGGGTTCGCGTTGCGCTATTCGTCCCTGGCCGCCCTGGCGGCGATGGTCGCGGCGCCGGCCTGCGCCTACCTGCTGTCCGCATATCCCGTCGCCGGTGCCTACTGGTCCGACCCCCAGCGCGCCTTGCTCACGGCCGTGATCGCCCTCCTGGTCGTCCTGCGCCACTACCAGAACATCCGCCGGCTGCTGAAGGGCGAGGAACCGAAGATGGGCGGGAGCACGACTTGACGGCAGGGGTCGGATGGCGCATCGTCGCATAATGATGTTCTTGTTTTGTTCTCATTGAGCCATGGATGGCGGCAACACGCGCGATGGCGCATTGACCCCGGCCCTCTGCCCGGCGGATGCTCGCCCCGTGGCTCATCAGAAGCGCGTCCTCAGCGATGCCGAACGGCTCGACTGGCTCAGGCTGGCGCGGACCGACAACGTCGGGCCGATCACCTTTCGCGGGCTGGTGCGGCGATTCGGCGGCGCCGGGGCGGCGCTCGACGCGCTGCCGGAATTGGCGCGGCGTGGCGGCCGGACGCGGCCGCTGAAGCCGCCGTCGGCGGCCGAGGCGGAGGACGAGCTGGCGGCGCTGGCGGGCATCGGCGCCCGGCTGGTGGCCGCGGTCGAGGCGGACTATCCCGAACCGCTGGCGGCGATCGACGACGCGCCGCCGGTGGTGGCGGTGGCGGGGCCGGCCGACCTGCTGGCGCGCCCGGCGGTCGGCATCGTCGGCGCGCGCAACGCCTCGGTCAATGGCCGGCGCATCGCCGAGAGGCTGGCCGGCGAACTGGGCGAGGCCGGGCTGACCGTGGTGTCGGGCCTGGCGCGCGGGATCGACGCCGCCGCTCACGCCGGATCGCTGGCCAGCGGCACCGTCGCGGTGATGGCGGGCGGCATCGACGCGATCTATCCGCAGGAGAATACCGCGCTGTACCAGAGGATCGCCGCGTCCGGCGTTCTGCTGTCGGAATGCCGGTTCGGCACCGAGCCGCAGGCGCGCCACTTCCCCCGCCGCAACCGGCTGATCTCGGGCCTGTCGCTGGGCGTCGTGGTGGTCGAGGCGGCGCAGCGGTCGGGCTCGCTGATCACCGCGCGGTTGGCGGCGGAACAGGGCCGACAAGTGTTCGCCGTGCCGGGATCGCCGCTCGACCCGCGCGCCCGCGGCTGCAACGATCTGATCCGCAACGGCGTGACGCTGGTGCAGTCGGCCGCCGACGTGCTGGAGGGCATCGCGCCGATGCTGCGGCCGCCGCCGGGTCCGCGCCGGGGCCCCGGCTACCTGGCCGACGGCGACGATCCGCCGGCGGCCCGGACCGCGCCCGAAGCCCACGCCGTGGTGCTGGAATGCCTGTCGCCGACGCCGACACCTGTTGACGAACTGGTGCGGGATTGCCAATTGTCTGCACCAGTGGTGCTGACGGTGCTGCTGGATCTGGAGCTCGCCGGACGGATCGAGCGCCAGCCCGGCAATCGCGTCAGCCTTATCTGAACGCCCCGTCGCCGGCACCGTGCCCGGCGTATCCCGGGGCCGACTCGTCACCTTGCGGGGGCCCCTTTGCCTGGTCAGAACCTGGTCATCGTCGAATCGCCGGCGAAAGCCAAGACGATCAACAAATATCTCGGCAGCGACTACACCGTGCTGGCCAGCTATGGCCATGTCCGCGACCTGCCTGCCAAGGACGGCTCGGTCCGGCCCGACGAGGACTTCGCCATGGACTGGGAGCCGGGCGACCGGTCGAAGAAGCATCTCGACCGGATCGCCAAGGCGGCCAAGCAGTCGGCTCGGGTCTACCTGGCCACCGACCCCGATCGCGAGGGCGAGGCGATCTCGTGGCACGTCCACGAGATCCTGCGCGGCAAGCGCGGCCTGAAGGACATCGAGATCAGTCGGGTGACCTTCCACGAAATCACCAAGCGCGCGGTGCTGGACGCCATTGCCCACCCGCGCTCGCTCAACCACGAGCTGATCGAGGCCTATCTGGCACGGCGGGCGCTGGACTACCTGGTCGGTTTCACCCTGTCGCCGGTGCTGTGGCGCAAGCTGCCGGGCTCGAAGTCGGCCGGCCGGGTGCAGTCGGTGGCGCTGCGCCTGGTGTGCGAGCGCGAGGCCGAGATCGAGTCGTTCCGGCCGCGCGAGTTCTGGACCGTCGAGGCCGTGTTCAGCACCGCCGACGGCGCCCGGTTCACCGCCCGGCTGACCCACCTGGACGGCCGCAAGCTCGACAAGTTCGACCTGTCCGACGAAGCGGCGGCGCGCCGCACGGTCGAGCGGCTGTCGGTGCTGGACTACCGCGTCGCCAAGGTCGAGCGCAAGCAGGTCCGGCGCAACCCATACCCGCCGTTCACCACATCGACCCTGCAGCAGGAGGCCTCGCGCAAGCTCGGCTTCGGCGCCAGCCAGACCATGCGTACGGCGCAGAAGCTGTACGAGGGCATCGATATCGGCGGCGAGACCGTCGGCCTGATCACCTACATGCGCACCGACGGGCTGCAGATGGCGCAGGAGGCGCTGACCGCGGCGCGACGGCTGATCGGCAACGGCTACGGCGCGGCCTACCTGCCCGACGCGCCGCGGATCTACAAGAGCACAGCGAAGAACGCGCAGGAGGCGCACGAGGCGATCCGCCCGACTGACTTCGCGCGCCGTCCCGAGCATGTCGCGCATTCCTTGTCGCGCGACGAATTGCGGCTCTACGAGCTGATCTGGAAACGCACGATGGCCTGCCAGATGGCCAGCGCCGTGCTGGACCAGGTGGCAGTGGACGTCGCGTCGACCGATGGCCACGCCGTGCTCCGAGCCACCGGGTCGATCGTCAAGTTCGACGGCTTCCTCAAGGTCTACGAGGAAGGCCGCGACGACCCCGCGGACGGCGCCGAGGATGGCGGCCAGAAACGGCTGCCGCCGGTACACGACGGCGACCAGGTCAGCCGCGAGTCGATCGCCGACCAGCAGCACTTCACCCAGCCGCCGCCGCGCTATACCGAGGCGAGCCTGGTCAAACGGATGGAGGAGCTGGGCATCGGCCGGCCGTCCACCTACGCCTCCACCCTGCAGGTGCTGCAGGATCGCGAGTATGTCCGGCTGGAGAAGAAGCGGTTCATTCCGGAGGATCGCGGCCGGCTGGTCACCGCCTTCCTGACGAGCTATTTCGAGCGCTATGTCGAGTACGACTTCACCGCCAAGCTGGAAGACCAGCTGGACGACATCTCCGGCGGCCGGATCGACTGGAAGACCGTGCTCAGGGACTTCTGGCAGGCATTCTCCGAGTCGATCGACGGCACCAAGGGCCTGACCATCAGCCAGGTCATCGCGGTGCTCGACGCCGAGCTGGGGCCGCACTTCTTCCCGCCGCGCGGCAACGGTGACGACCCGCGCGGCTGCCCGGCGTGCCGGCAGGGCCGGCTCGGCCTCAAGCTGGCGCGTGGCGGCGCCTTCATCGGCTGTTCGCGATATCCCGACTGCCGCTACACCAGGCCGCTCGAGGTCGTGACCGAGGACAACGCGGGCGACGCCCCGGCGCTGCCGCGGGAGCTGGGCGACGACCCGGCCACCGGCCTGCCGGTCAGCGTACGCAAGGGGCCGTTCGGCGTGTATGTCCAGCTCGGCATCAGCGACAATGACGACAAGCCCAAGCGAGTGTCGCTGCCGAAGGGGGAGTCGCCGACGACGATCGACCTCGACCGCGCGCTGGCCTTCCTGGCGCTGCCCCGGACCGTCGGCCGGCACCCCGAGTCGGGCGAGTCGATCGCCGCCGGGATCGGCCGCTACGGGCCGTATCTGAGGCACGCGAACGCCTACTGCTCGCTGCCGTCCGACGACGACGTGCTGGTCATCGGCATGAACCGGGCGGTCGAGCTGTTGGCCGGGGTCAAGGTGCGGCCCGTCGCCGAGCCGCTACGCGGGCTTGGCGACCACCCCAAGGACGGCGGGCCGGTGGCGGTGTTCAAGGGGCGCTATGGCCCGTACGTCAGACACGGCCGCCTGATGGCGTCGCTGCGCAAGGGCCAGACGGTGGAGGCGGTCACCCTGGACGACGCGGTCGCGCTGCTGGACGCCAAGGCGGCCAAGGGCGGCAAGGGTGGCAAGCGCAAGACGGCACCGCGCAAGACGGCGGCCACTAAGCCGGCCAGGACCGGTAAGAAGGCGACAAGGAAGACCGCGGCCGACGCCAGCGCCGGGGACTAGCGCGAGCCCGACCTTGACCAAGGCCAAGTCCTCGCCCTTGCCCACCAAACGGCAGATCATCGACTTCATCCGCGAGAGCCCGGTGCCGGTCGGCAAACGCGAGATCGCCCGCGCCTTCCGCATCACCGGAACCGACTGGGTGGCGCTGAAGGTGATTTTGCAGGAGCTGCGCCAGGACGGCGAGATCGAGCGCGGGCGCGGCCGGCGGGTCGCTCCGCCCAACACCCTGCCCGAGGTGGCGGTCGTCGTGATCGACGGCGTCGACGCCGACGGCGAGGTCGTCGCCCGCCCGGCGACGTGGTCGGCCGAATCGGACCCGCCGCGGATCTTCATGGCGCCCGAGCGGCGCGGCCACCCCGCGCTGGGCGAGGGCGAACGGGCGCTCGCCCGGCTCCGGCGGCTGGCCGACGGCACCTACGAAGGCCGCACCATCCGCAAGCTGGGCACGGCCACGACGCGCCGCATCGTCGGCGTGTTCCGCGGTACGACCAGCGGCGGGATCGTCGAGCCGGCCGACCGGCGGCGCAGCGACGGCGTGTTCGTCGCCGCGGGCGACTGCGGCGGCGCCGTCGACGGCGAGCTGGTGGTCGCCGAGTTGCCGCCGCCGCCGCGCAATGGGCCGCGCCCGGCGCGGATCGTCGATCGCCTGGGCGACGCCGACGACCCGCGGTCGATCAGCCTGATTGCCATCCATGCCGCCGGAATCCCGACCGAGTTCCCGTCGGAGGCGCTGCGGCAGGCCGAGGCCGCGGCGGCGCCGAGCCTGAACGGCCGGGTGGACCTGCGCGACCTGCCGCTGGTGACGATCGACGGCGCCGACGCGCGCGACTTCGACGACGCGGTCTGGGCCGAGCCCGACGCCGATCCGGCCAACCCCGGTGGCTGGCACCTGGTGGTCGCCATCGCCGACGTCGCCGCGTACGTGGCACCGGGGACGGCGCTCGACCGCGAGGCGTTCAAGCGCGGCAACAGCAGCTATTTCCCTGATCGCGTCGTGCCGATGCTGCCCGAGGCGCTGTCGAACGGCCTGTGCTCGTTGAAGCCGGCGGAGGACCGTGCGTGCATCGCCGCCCATCTGTGGATCGACGGCGCCGGCCGACTGCGGCGCCACCGTTTCGCGCGCGGGCTTATGCGCTCGGCCGCCCGGCTGACCTACGAGCAGGTGCAGGCGGCGCGCAACGGCCAGGCCGACGACGCCACCGCGCCGCTGCTGGACACGGTCGTCGCGCCGCTCTACGGCGCCTTTCGGGCCCTGCAGGCGGCCCGGGCCGCGCGCGGAACGCTCGACCTCGACCTGCCGGAGCGGCAGATCCGGCTCGCCGACTCCGGCGCGGTGGCGGCCATCGCCGTCCGCGTCCGCCTCGACAGCCACCGGCTGATCGAGGAGTTCATGATCGCCGCCAACGTCGCCGCCGCGGAAACGCTCGAGCAAAAGGCGACGCCGTGCCTGTTCAGAGTCCACGACGCGCCGGACAACGCGAAGGTGGCGGCGCTGCGCGAGTTCCTCGAACCGCTCGGCTACCGGCTCGCCAAGGGCCAGGTGATGCGCCCGCGCGTGTTCATGCAGATCCTGACGCGAGCGCGCGGCAGGCCCGAGGCCGCGGTGGTCAACGAGATGATCCTGCGCAGCCAGGCGCAGGCGGCCTACGCCCCGTCGAATATCGGCCATTTCGGCCTGGCGCTGCCGCGCTATGCCCATTTCACTTCGCCGATCCGGCGCTATGCCGACCTCACCGTCCACCGCGGATTGATCCGTCAGCTGCGCCTCGGCCCGGGCGGCGGCGGCGGCGAGCTGGCGCGGCTCGACGAAATCGGTCAGCACGTTTCGTTCACCGAGCGGCGCGCGGCCGGCGCCGAGCGCGATGCCGTCGATCGCTTTACCGCGGGCTTCCTGGCCGATCAGGTGGGCGCGGACTTCGCCGGCCGGATCTCAGGCGTCACGCGATTCGGGCTGTTCGTCGCGCTGTCGGCGACCGGCGCCGACGGGCTGGTGCCGATCAGCACCCTCCCCGACGACTTCTACGAGCACGACGCGCGACAGCATGCGCTGATCGGCCAGAGGTGGGGGCGGACCTACCGGCTGGGCACCGCCGTTCGGGTTCGGCTGATGGAGGCCAATCCACTGACCGGGGGAACGATTTTTCGGCTCTTGGACGACGATGCCGGGGCTAATCCGCCGTGGCTGCCAAGGCCCGGCCGCCCGGTCCGCAGGTCCGACCCGCGCGGCGGCAGGCGGCCGGCCGCGCGCGCGAGCAAGCGATCGCCCGGCCGGAAATGAGCGGCGTCAACACTGAGTAAACCATCACCGTGCCATGATTTCGCCGCCGCACGGTTTAATATCTCGCGACAGGTTGGCCGTGGCGCGTTAAAATCTGCGAGTGTGGGCGCGTGGCTCCGCGCGGCGAGCGTGTCCCATTGCTGCATGCGGATACGGAGCCGGATGGATCAGGATTTCATGACCAGGGTGAAGCTCGGACTCGTCGGCTCCGC
>JAZFQW010000168.1:0-8680 GCA_036445335.1 Alphaproteobacteria bacterium
CGCTCTCGATCGGCAACAGGACGTCACGGCCGGCCCGGAAGTCGGCCACGCGGTAGGCGCCGGACCCCGACTTCAGGTGGATGTCCACGACCTCGTCCCAGCGCCGCCGGTTGGCGTCGAAATAGGCCTCCATGGCGTCGCCTTCCGCCGAAAAGTCGGATACACTGGACGTCGCCCGCGTCGCCGGTGTGAGACATGCGGGCTAGTGTCCCGATTCTGAAATTTGTGTGCACGATTTTCAGAATCAGATGAACACTAACTATTTGATTCTATTGTCATTCAGCTTCCAGAGTTCGGTATATTCGATGTGCCGAACTTCGAAAACACCACACTAGGGTGTATGTAACGGGATCAGGAGCATCGATGCCGTGACCACAGAGACCGCCAGCGACCGCTATCGCGGCATGGACGCCTGGCCCGGGGAGAAGATCCTCGACGCCATGCTGGATGGCCAGCAGACCGCCGTCGCGGCGGTGCGCCCGGCGTTGCCGGCCATGGAGGCGGCCGCTTCGGCGGCGGTGCCACGGCTGCGGCGCGGCGGCCGGCTGGTCTATGCCGGCGCCGGAACCTCCGGCCGCATCGCCCTGCAGGACGGCGTCGAGCTGGCGCCGACCTTCGGCTGGCCGACCGACCGGGTGGTCTATCTGCTGGCCGGTGGCGAGGGGGCGCTGATCGACTCGGTGGAGGGGGCCGAGGACGATCGCGGCGCCGCCGCGGCGGCGGTCGACGCCGCCGCCGTCGGGCCCGACGATGTGGTGCTGGGGCTCGCCGCCAGCGGCACGACGCCGTATACGGTGGCCGCGATCGAACGGTCGCGGCGGCGCGGCGCGCTGACCGTCGGGGTCGCCAACAACGCGGGTGCGCCGCTGCTGGCGGCGGCCGAGCATCCGGTGCTGCTGGACACCGGGGCGGAGGTGATCGCCGGGTCGACGCGCATGAAGGCCGGCACCGCCCAGAAGGCGATGCTCAACCTGTTCTCGTCGCTGGTGATGGTCAAGCTGGGACGGGTCCACGACGGCTACATGGTCGACGTCGTGGCGACCAATGCAAAGCTGGTCCGGCGCGGCGAAGCGATGCTGATGGAGATGACCGGCGCGGACGAGGCGGCGGCGCGGGCCGCGCTGGCGCGCAGCAACGGTCATGTGAAGACGGCGGTCCTGGTGCTGCGCGGCCTCACGCCGGACGCGGCGGCGGCGGCGCTCGAGCGGGCGGACGGCAGCCTGCGCGGCGCGCTGGCGGACCTGAGCTGACCGGACCCGGCCGGTCAGAAAGTCATTCTGAAGCCGACCAGCACGCTGTGGTTTTCGTAGCTGGTGTCGAAGGCGAAGCCCAGGGCGTCGGTCAGCGTCGGGTCGTCGGTAAAGAAGAACCGATATTCCACGCCGATGGCGAGCGAGTCGGAAAGGTTGTAGTCGAATCCGACCATCGTCTGCAGCGCCGCCACCGTGTCCTCGTCGTCGACCGCGACCGACAGCGCGGAGTCGAAGTCGTTCCAGGCCACCTCGGCGACGCCCGCGCCGACACCCAGATAGGGGACCACCGACCATATGGTGCGGAAATCGAAATAGACGTTGGCCATCGCCGCCATCGCCGTCAGGTCGCCGTCCGCGTCGACGGTCGTGCCGACCACCGTTACTTCGTCGAAATCGTTCCGGCGGTACGACCCCTCGAGCTCGAGGCGCAGGTCGGCGATCGACTCGGGGAAGAAGATCGAATAGCCGACGGCCGCGGTGCCGATGTAGCCGGCCGAAAAATCGGTGCCGGACACCATGCCGTCCGGCACAAGTGCTCCACCGCCCTGAAACCTGAGATACAGCCCGTCCGCGATCGCCGGCGTCGAAATTCCGGCCACCAGGGCACCGACGAACAAACGGCCGCTCCAACGCATCGTTCAGCTCCGGCAGGCAGGGACAAGGGTTCCGCGACACCGGTGTGTCACAGATATGGTTAAGAACGGATTACCAAGCGGTGCCCGCGCCACGGATAATCAACCGGACGGACGCGGTCTACGGGAGGTCAGGCGACCGGCAATTCCGCCGCGACGATGTCGCCGACCGTCCGTCGCAGGTCCTGAATGCCGGTCTCGGCGTGCCGCGAGGGATGGACCCGGTTGGTCAGCAGCGCCCAGGCGATCCCGCGGCCGAAGTCGAGCCACAGCCCGGTGCCGGTGAACCCGGTATGGCCGATCGTGTCGGGCGAGCACAGGCGGCCGCCGACCCAGCTCGGCTCGTCCATATCGGACACCGTGTGGCGGCACTGCCAGCCCAGCGCCCGGGTCGCGGTCTGCCGACGGCGCATCTCGGCCAGCGCCGACGCGCCGAGCAGCCGTCCGGCCATCAGGTCGCGGGCGAAATCCAGCACCCCGTCAATCGTCCCGAACAGACCGGCATGGCCGGCCGCACCGCCCAGCGCGAATGCGTTTTCGTCGTGCACCTCGCCGCGCACGATGCGTCCGCGCCAGGGGCAATCCTCGGTCGCCGCGGTCGTGGCCGGGTCGGGGCTGAATGTAAGGCCGCCCGCGCGGCCGCCGACCGGCAGGTCGCGCAGCGCGACGCCCCGTTTGCGCTCGATCGCCAGCCCCAGCAGGATGAAGCCGATGTCGGAATAGACCGGCGCGCCCAGCGGCCAGTCGTGGCGCAGCACCTGCGCCTTGAGCGCGTCGGAGTCGCCGCCCCAGCGATGGATTATCTCCAGCGCCGGCAGGCCGGCGTGGTGGGTCAGCAGCCGCCGCAGCGTCACCGTGCGGACGGGGGCCGCCGGATCGTCGGCGCCCAGGTCCGGCAGGTGCCTGGCCAGCGGGTCGTCCAATGCGACGGCGCCCTGTTCGACCAGCCGCAGGATTTCGGGCGTCGTGACCATGACCTTGGTCAGGCTGGCGAGGTCGAACCACGTGGCGCGGTCGAGCGGCTCGGGCGCCGGCTGCAGCGCGGCATGGCCATCCCAGCATACCGCGCGGTCGCCGCCTTGCGTGATCACTCCGAATGCCGCACCCGGAATGCGACCGGCGGCGATCGCCACCCGCACGGGGTCGAACGCCCGCTCCGCCGCCGTTCCCGCCATCCGCCGGCCCCGCTCAGGCCGCCCGGCCGGCGCGGTGGAGCGTTCCGCCGGTCATCGGCCGCGGCACGCCCGTGGTCGTCGGCAGGCTGAGCGGCAGCCCCCGGATCGAGCGGACTGTCAGGAAGCCGAACGCCTGCGCCTCCAGCGCGTCTCCCTGCCACCCGACCGCCTCGACCGGCTCGACCGGCGCCGCCACCGCGTCGCGCAGCATCGTCATCAGCGCCGGGTTGTGCCGCCCGCCGCCGGTGACCAGCCAGCGCCGCGGCGGCGCCGGCAGGTGGGCCATCCCACGCGCCACCGCGCCGGCGGTCAACGCGGTCAATGTGGCCGCGCCGTCGGCGAGCGACAGCCCGTCGACCGCCGCCGCGGTGAAATCGTTGCGGTCGAGCGACTTCGGCGGCGGCCGGTCGAAATAGCGGTGGCCGAGCAGCCGGTCGAGCAGCGCCCGGTCGACGCGACCGGCGGCGGCGTGGCGGCCGTCGCGGTCGCACGGTTCGCCGGTATAGCGGGCGATCCAGTCGTCGATCGGCGCGTTGGCCGGGCCGGTGTCGAAGGCGATCGCCGTCCCGTCCTCGCCGTCGTCGAGATAGGTCACGTTGCCGACGCCGCCGAGATTGAGCACCGCCAGTGGCCGCTCGAGCCCATCGGCCAGCGCGCGGTGGTACAGCGATGCGAACGGCGCGCCCTGGCCGCCGGCGGCGACGTCGGCGGCGCGGAAGTCGTTGACCACGTCCAGTCCGATCGCCGCCGCCAGCCGCGCGCCATCGGCGATCTGCCGGGTCAGGCGGCGCTCCGGCCGGTGCAGGACGGTATGGCCGTGAAAGCCGACGACCGAGACGGCGTCGGCGGCCGGCCCGGATTCGCGCAGCAGCGTCACGACGGCGTCGGCATGGGCGTCGGTCAGCGCCGTCTCCAGCGCCCGCATCGTCGCCGGGTCGGCGGCCGTCGGATCGGCCACGACCGCGGCCAGCCGCGCCCTGAGGTCGGTCGCATAGGGGTAGGTCGCCCATGGTCCGGTCGCCGCGATCCGCACGCCGTCGGTGGTGACCACCGCCGCGTCGATGCCGTCCATCGAGGTGCCGCTCATCAGCCCTAGCGCCGTCACGAGGTCCCGCTCGGCCGCCCGCGCCGCCATGGTGCGGATCAACCGGCCACGGCCGCCGGCGGGCGGCGGAAGGCGGCCGGAACCATGGCGGTGGCCGCCAGGATATAGCCCAGATTCATGACCGCGAGCGCCTCCATCGAGACGCCGGCGTCGATCAGCCAGCCCATCAACACCGGCGACAATGCGCTGGCCAGCACGCCGAACGCGGTGGTCAGTGCCCGGATCGCGCCGAGATGGCCGATGCCATACATCTCCGCCCACATCGTGGCCACGGTGGTCGACACCATGCCGCAACTGATCCCGGCGGCGATCAGGTAGGCGAACGCCGTCGCCGGGTGGTCGAACAGCGCGACCAGCAACAGGCCGATGCCCAGCGGCAGCAGGACCACCGGCATCAGCCGCGTCGCGCCGACCCGGTCGATCAGCGGCCCGGCGACCAGCGACGTCAGAACCTGGGCGGCGGAAAAGGCGAAGAACGCGGTCGCCAGCCAGACCAGGCTCCAGCCCTTGGTCTCGGCCAGATGGACCTGGTGGAAGAACATGCCGGTGATGATGAACGACGACGCCAGCGCGGCGGGCAGGACCAGGTAGAAGCGGGGATCGCGAAGGACCTCGCGGCGCGACCAGTCGCGCCCCGCCGGGGCGGCGGGGCCGGGTGCGACATGCGGTTGCCGACTGCCGTGCTCCCGATCCCGGAGCAGCCAAAGCACCGCCGGGATCAGCACCACCGCCAGGATGAGTCCAAACAGCATCCAGGATTGCCGCCACCCGACCGCCGCCAGCGCCGTCACCGCCAGGATCGGAAACACCGCCTCGGCGGCCGGCATGCCCAGATGGGCGATGCTGACAGCGGTGCCGCGCGTGGCGGAGAACGACCGGACCATGCCGGTGATCGCCGTATGGGTCATCAGCCCCTGACCGGTCAGGCGCAGGGCGAACAACGCCAGGTAGAGGAAGATCACCGTCGGCGCCAGTGCGAGCGCGAAGGTTGCGGCGATCAGCCCGATGCAGACCAGGACGGCGTACTGTCTGAGCCCGGTCTGGTCGATCTGCCGCCCGATCCAGATCAGGCAGACCGCGCTGGTCAGGGTGGCGACCGAGTAGACGAACCCGAAGCCGCCGTGGCTGAGGCCGAACTCGGCGCGGATCTCGGCGCTGAACAGTGCGATGAAGAATGTCTGCCCGAAGCCGGAAAACATCGTCATCAATACGCCGAAGGCAAGGAATTGGCGGTTGTGCAGCACGAAGCGAAGATAGGCCATGGCATGTCCGGCGGGGGGTCCGGCGACGGCTCACCATGTCGCGACCGGGATTTACAAACGATGATAGCCGATCCGGCGATGAAAGCCGAACCGGCGTCGAACCGACGCCGCGACGTGGGGCAGGGCCGAGGGCGGAACGGCGCGCAGGGGTCTGCGACCGCCGCAGGTCAACCGGTGAAGGTGGCGAATTTGTGGAGAGCGATCGCCGTCGCCCGTAACCGCGTCACGCCAGGATGTCGGTGTTGACGTTGACGTCCGGGTCGATGAACAGGGTCGCCCCACCCTGGTAATAGGTGCGAAGTCCGGCGCCGTCGACGCCGCCGTCGGTCCAGCCGGATCCCGCCTCGACGCGGTCGGAGGCGTCGCCGAGGACCGCCAGCGTGCCGGATCCGGATATCGCGGCCACGTCCGCCGCGCTCAATGTCAGCGTGTTGGCGCCGATGTCGGTCTCGAGATCGATGTGTTCGATAGCCTTGATCGTGCCGGCAAAGGCCGTCAGGTCGGCCGCCCCGCCATCGACCCGCAGGGTGTCGGTGCCGCCGTCGCCGTCGATGTGCGCATCGGCTGAATCCCATACCAATACGTCGTTGCCGTTGCCGCCCTCCAGGATGTCGACGCCGGCGCCGCCGTCGAGCCAGTCATCGCCCTTGCCGCCCTCCAGCTCATCGTTGCCGGCCCCGCCGTCGAGCCGGTCGTCGCCCTTGCCGCCCTCCAGCGCATCGTCGCCAGCGCCGCCGCTGAGGGTGTCGTTGCCCTTGCCGCCCTTCAGCGTGTCGGTGCCGCTGTCGCCGTCGGCGATGTCGTTGCCTCGGCCGCCGTGGAAGTTGTCGTTGCCGTCGCCGCCGGCCAGGGTATCGTCGCCGTCGCCGCCGATCAGCGTGTCGTCGCCGCCACCGGCGCTCAGCCAATCGTCGCCGTCCTTGCCGTCGAGGATATAGTCCACCGGGGCGTCGTTCAGCGTGTCGCCGTTGTCATTGCCGCCGTGGTGATCGTCGCCGCTGCCGCCGTGGGTGTCGTCGCCTTTGCCGCCGCCGCGGAGTGTGTCGTTGCCCTTGCCGCCCTTAGGCTTGTCGGCGCCGCCGCCGCTGTGGCCGATGTAGTCACCGTCGCCGCCGATCACCGTGTCGTTGCCGCCACCGGCGCTCAGCCAGTCGTCGTTTCCGACGAGGATACTGTCCGCCAGTGTGTCGTTCAGCGTGCCGTCGCCGCCACCGGCGCTCAACCAGTCGTCGTTGCCGACGAGGATACTGTCCGCCAGGGTGTCGTTCAGCGTGTCGTTGCCGCCACCGGCACTCAGCCAGTCGTGGCCGTCGGTGCCGACGAGGATACTGTCCGCCAGGGTGTCGTTCTGCGTGTGGTCGCCGCCACCGGCGCCTTGCCAGTCGCCGCCGTCATTGCCGACGAGAATACTGTCCGCCAGGGTGTCGTTCTGCGTGTGGTCGCCGGCCGGGGTATCGTTGCCGTCGCCGACGATCAGCGTGTCGTCGCCCGCCGTGCCTTCGATCGGGTCACCCACGGCGACGCTCACCGTGGCGGTCGTCGAGTCGCCGTCGTCGTCCGCGACGGTGTAGGTGAACGTCTCGGTGCCCTCGAATCCGGCGTCCGGGCTGAACGTGACCGTGTTGTCGGCGTTGATCACGACGGTGCCGTTCGCCCCCTGGGTCACCGAGTCGATGGCCAGCGTCCCGCCGTCCGGGTCGCTGTCGTTGTCCAGCACCTGGATGGTGACGGCTTCGTTCGTGTGGGTGGCGGCGATGTCGGCCTCGCCGTCCGGGGCGTCGTTGACGGATGTCAGGGTTATGGTGGCGGTGCTCGGGGCCGTGTCGGCGGCGCCGGCGTCGTCCTTGGCGACGTAGTCGAAGTCGACGACGCCGTCGAAATCTGCGTCGGGGGCGGCGTACAGGGTCAGGGTCTCGGCGGTCGCGGAGTAGTCGGTGTCGGTCGCCACCGCGTCGGTCAGCGCGGCGTTGGTATACAGCGTGGCGTTGATCGACAGCGTGGTGATGGCGAAGTGCGTCACCGTGCCGTCGATATCGCTGCCGGACAGCACGACGGGGATCGCCGTGTCGTCCTCGGCGCCGGTCGCCGCGGCGGCGTTCGTGATCGGGGCGTCGTTGACCGCGGCGACCGTCACGACCGTCGTGGCGGAGTCGGTGGCGCCGTCGCCGTCGGCGACGGTATAGCCGAAGCTGTCGGTGCCGTTGAAGTCGGCGTCGGGTGTGTAGGTGACCGTGTTGTCGTCGTTGATTATCACCGCGCCGCTGGCGCCCTGGGTCACCGCGACCACGCTGATGGCATCGCCGTCGGCGTCGCTGTCGTTGGCGAGCACGGCGACCGTGACCGCGGTGTCCTCGTCCGTGGTCGTGATGTCGCCCACGGCCACCGGTGCGAAGTCGAACCCGCCCGGGGACTCGGGCTCGGACTCAGGCAATTGGGCGGTCGCGTCGCCGACGTCGCCGGAGACGGGTTCGGCCGGCCCGGGCTTGTCCCCCGCCGGCGCTTTGCTGAACACCTTTTCCGTGTTCGAGCCGGCATCTTCGGAGGCCTCGGTGGCGGCCACCGCCCCGTCCTTCGCGAAGAGACTCGCCACGACGACACCACCGTTGGTGGCCTGATCCGCCGTCTGCGCCGACTCTTCGCTGCTTGGCCCGTCCTCGAGCGATGCGACCTGCACGTCAGGTTGGGGCTTGCCGGACTTCGCGCCCGCGAGATACTCGGCGTCCAGCTCCTGTTGGGCGAGCAACTCGAACGGGCCCAGGCTCACGCCCAGAGCCAGGAGATCGTTGAAGTCCAGCGTCGCGGAATCTTCGTGGAGGTGTTGATAGAGTCCGGCGCCGACCAGCATGGTCGCGAGCGCGGTGAGATTGAGGTTGGTCGGGCTCGCCGGCAGCGCGCCGTTCCGCAACGGGGCGTCGGCTTTCGCAGGCCCGGCGGCCAAGCGCGAGTCGTCGGCCGCGCCGGGGGTCATAAGCGCCTCGCGACCGAGCGTCGTCACCACCGGCGGCAGGTGCCAGGCGTGTGCCTCGACGACCTCCGGTGTCAGCGGCTCCTCAGGCCAGGCTGCTTGATCGACCAATCCCCGTCCTCTCCAGATTTGGCCGGATGCGGTGGCATCCCCAAAACGTACCGCTCCGGTCAACAATTCCCTTAATTAAGTCTGAATATAATTCCATAAAATTACGGGTAAATCAATAGTAAACTAATAAAAAATGCTACTGGTTAAAATATGTTAACTTTAACGTTAATTAACCGG